>NZ_JASEWO010000172.1:0-9324 GCF_030024295.1 Pantoea sp. Pa-EAmG | reverse complement strand
ACCGAACCTGATACGGCTTCAGGCGCATGCCTCAAACCCGTTTTTTTACGGGCAATGGAGAAGCCCCTGTTCAGGAACGGAAAACCAAGGCTAAAAAGGAAACAATAATATGAAGCAGTTTGTTCACTCGGCGATAGCCGCCGCGCTCGGTCTTATTTTCAGTGGTTCTGTTCTGGCTCAGGACGCGCATGCCTTACAGGCCGCCCCGGGATACACCGCAACAAAAACCAAAGGGGAAACCCTCTGGAGTAATGATGACACCGCCCTGGGTGTCATGGGTTCGCTGCGTCTGTTCGGAAAGACCGATTCAGCGCACACGCAGAAACACGATATTCAGAACAACGATTCCCGACTGGGGATTGCCATACGGCATAACCTGAACGCCGGTGAGAGCGATGCTTTTGCGCTGGGATATTACGAAACGGGCATACACGGACTGGACTCCGCAACGGATGGGCTCAGCAACACCGTCTATACGCGCCAGGCCTACGCCGGGGTGGGCAGCGAAACCCTCGGTATCCTGACGTTTGGTAAGCAATACGCGCCGACGGACTGGGGGCTGGGGGTGGATACCACCTATGCATGGGGGGGAAAAGGAAAACACGATCAGGCCGGTATGTCGACGGATATCGTCAATTCAGCCGGCATCTGGTACTACACGGACGATCACCTGACCGTGGGCGCGATGGCGCAGGGGAATGACAACGTCGATAAGATTGGTTTTGCCGGCTACGGAAACGGTCCGGACCTGCACGATGCCTTTCGTGATGGAAACGCCCTCGTGCACAACGGCGCGGCGATAGCCGCACGCTATCAGTGGGACAACGGCCTGATCTTCTCCACTGCAGCCGCCTACAACCACTATACGGTCAACACCGGCGTCACTCAGGGCTGTACCCCCCTCGGTCAGGACGGTCACTGCTATCCCTGGACCGATCCCGACGGGCAACCCTATGACGGTAACACCTACTCCATGGGGATGAATGCTAAGTACACGACGACGGTTGACGATCACACCTGGTACAACGGTGCCCAGGCGACCTGGTACATGAACAAGGTGGAAGATGTGGTGGCGGCGACCCGGGGGCATTATCGTCATAATCCCTCACGTGAGGACAATCAGGAGACCGTTCTGGGTCTTGAGTACGACTCACAGCTTTATTTAACAAACAACTGGAGCGTCTACGCCGATGTCAGCTGGCTGCGTGGGAATGATGCGATGGAGGGCCAGCATCTTGAATCAACCGTGCTGGGGACAGACTACTGGCTTGCTAAAAATGCCGTCGCGTACGTGGAATACAGCTACCAGAAAGCCTGGGGCAATGTGAATGACGACTGGAATATGGACGATCATCTGGGTGCCGTAGGGCTACGCGTCTTTATCTAGCCTGCGATAACGGCCTGGCGAGAGAGGCCAGTCAGTTAAAGCCTTTCACGCGTCAGCGCCCTTCCCGTACCACGCTGGTTATTCAGCCACATCAGGGGACGCATGTCCCCTCCCGGTTTTTGTTCATCCCACAACATCATAAGCGACAAACAGAAACACCTTGGGGTTCGAGCCCACAAGTGAAATGTTATATCATAACTATTAAGTACACCATCAGGAGTCATAAGGTATGTCCCCAGGAACGACACGACGCCAGCTTATCCTGACCGGACTGACGACGCTTTTCACCAGCACGATGCTGAATCCCGTCTCATGTGCCTTTCCAGTCCTCCCTCAGAAGGTAAAATCTCCCGACAGGCGTAAACCGCGGGTAATGATAGATCCGGGCCACGGCGGCAAAGATCCGGGAGCCACAGGGTATGATGGCACAGAGGAAAAGCACGTCGTGCTCGAGACTGCAAAATATCTTCAGGCCATGCTGACGATGCAGGGCGTGGATGTCCGGCTCACCCGCACAGAAGATGTTTTTGTTCCCCTGTATGAACGGGTTCTGAAGGCACACCATCACGAGGCGGACCTGCTGGTGTCGGTACATGCGGATGGGTTTACCAGCCCGCAGGCTCAGGGGGCTTCCGTATTTGCCCTCTCGACCCGTGGGGCAACCAGTGCCATGGCCCGATACATGGCAGACAGCGAAAATGCTGCCGATATCGCCTCCGGAGAAAAACCCCATCAAGGAGATCGCTATCTGCAGGAGGCGATCTTCGATCTGACCCAGACGGAGACCATCCGGGAAAGCCTGGCTTTGGGCACCCATCTCATCCATCGTATTGCGCCCGTCCATACCCTGCACGCCCGGGAAATGGAACAGGCCGCGTTTGTGGTGCTTAAGTCGCCGGTCATTCCGTCCGTTCTGGTCGAGACGGCATTTATAACCAATCCCGCAGAAGAAAAACTGCTCAGCACCTCATCATTCCGCTACCGCATGGCCAGCGCACTGACGGAAGGAATAATGGATTATCTGAAGCAGAAAAAATCACTATAAAAAAATCCTGACCGGAAGCGCATGACGCAATGTCCCGAGTGATCTCCGTGCCCCCTGAGAGCATCCGGAGATTGTCATTTATCCGGAGGACATACACGGCATGTCAGAATCTTTATTTTCAGCTCGCCCCTTTATTGCACTAATGTGGACGGGGCTATTCTCGTTCAGCAACCTTGTCGCTGCGGCCCCGTTATCCCACACCAGCGAGCACAGCCTGGATTTTTATGGCACGCTGGTGGCCAGAAGGTTCATGAGTCACAAGCCAGCTGATGACGGCGATCGCACTTATCTTTACTTTGGATTAAAGGGTACACGGTGGCTCAGCCCGGACTGGCAGGCCTACGGGCAATGGGAATATACCGTCAGTGCAGCAGATGCATCACGTAATGCAACACGGCTGGCCTTTCTTGGGATAAAAAACCGGAAGCTGGGCCGTCTGGATATCGGCAGAAACTGGGGAGTCCTTTACGACGTCACCTCTCTTACCGATCGTTCGCCCCTGTTTCGGGAGATGTCTTACAACTATGTGGACAACGTCATGCGCGGTCGGGCAGAGGATCTGCTCACCTACAGACAGTCTTTCGACGTTATCCGCACGCCTGTGCATGTCGCACTACAGTACCAGTTTCCGGGCCATCAGACGGATCGCCCGGTGACAAAATGTTACGGAAAGGGGCTGGGTGCGTCACTGGAGGCATCTTTCACTTCCCGGTTCAGCGCTATCGTCGCCGCCTCGACCTCTTCCGCAACCCGCATACAGCAACATAAGGCGGGCTATCAGAAGCAGATCCGGACACTGTCGGGCGGCCTGCGATATCAGTCACCCAAATGGTATCTGGCGGCCGTATCCACCCGCAGCAATAATGCCATTCATCCGGAACCGGCTGCGAACGCCCATCCCGCCTTCAGCGAGGAAGTGCTGATGAAGGTGATGCTGACCCCCAGCCTGCAGCCACACGTGGGGTATACCCGTTTACGTCAAACCGAATCAGGGTATCGCCGGGATGTGCTGAACTACGATGAGGTCGGATTAACATGGTATCTGGGGAAAAACATGCAGGTTTTCATCGATTACAAGCTGAATAACCTCAGACAACATCACCATCAGACTGATGCTGCCGACAAGGCCGAGATTGGCCTCAGCTACCACTGGTAGAACCCGGGGAGACCAGCCGTTCTCAAAATCGCAAATTATCGTCAGGCCACGCTGATCATAATTGGTGTGGATGACCACGATACTCACAGCTCACAACATATCTAAAGTCAGGGGGACGTCAGAATCAGGGGTTTAAAAATGTGGGTTGGTGAAGTATTTCTCAGTCGCTGATCAGATATGGCCGGCAGAACCAGCCCCCACCCGTTTGCGCTGATGTCCAGACCAGGAGTGACAGAAAGTAAGCGTACAGCGTGAACCGTCTGGTCAGAATATGAAGCATCCGACAAAGTGGTGTCCACCAAATAAGTAGTTGGAACCAAAGTGTCAGATATGCAGAAAAATGTAACTCCCCGCAGGCAAAAAGGCCGCCCTAATCATCCTCCTGAGTTTAAGCAGCAACTCGTTGCTGCCTCCTGCGAGCCAGGAATATCCATTTCAAAACTTGCGCTTGAAAATGGCATTAACGCCAATCTACTGTTCAAATGGTGCCAACGATTGCGCGAGGGAAAGCTGCTATTACCTTCTCCAGAGAGGCCTCAGCTACTTCCTGTGCCTCTCGATGCCGCTGCCTTACAGCCAGAGCCGCCCACAGAGAACCCGGAGGCCCTCAGTATCAGCTGTGAGATAACGTTCCGGCAGGGGACGCTACGCCTCAACGGTACTGTCAGCGAAAAGCTTCTGACTCTGCTGATACGGGAACTGAAGCGATGATCCCGTTACCTTCCGGGACCAGAATCTGGCTGGTTGCCGGTACCACTGATATGAGAAATGGCTTCAACGGTCTTGCCGCAAAAGTACAGACGGCGCTGAAAGACGATCCGATGTCCGGCCACGTCTTCATCTTCCGGGGTCGCAGCGGCAGCCAGGTCAAACTGCTGTGGTCCACCGGCGACGGGCTGTGCCTGCTGACCAAACGGCTGGAGCGTGGTCGCTTCGCCTGGCCCTCTGCCCGTGATGGCAAAGTGTTCCTGACCCCGGCACAGCTGGCGATGCTGATGGAAGGCATCGACTAAGGCATCGACTGGCGACAACCTAAACGGTTGCTGACATCTCTGACCATATTGTAGGCCTCTTTATCCTGGTTGTTGCTGAATAAGCCTGGTAAAGTACGGGCTTATGAACGACACCTCTTCTGACGAAATCCTTCTGCTGAAACAGCGGCTTGCCGAACAGGAAGCGCTGAACCGAGCCTTGCTGGTAAAGCTGGCCGACCGTGAGCGCGAAATAGACCATCTGCAGGCACAGCTGGATAACTCCGCCGGATGAACTTCGGCAGCCGTTCCGAAAAAGTATCCCGTCGTATCGCACAGATGGAAGCTGACCTGAAAGCGCTTCAGAAAGAAAGCGATACGCTGACGGGTCGGGTGGATGACCCGGCCGTACAGCGCCCGCTGCGTCAGACCCGCACCCGCAGACCGTTCCCCGAATCACTCCCGCGTGATGAAAAGCGTATGCTTCCTGCCGAATCCTGTTGCCCGGAGTGCGGTGGTTCGCTGAGCTACCTGGGTGAAGATGCCGCCGAACAGCTTGAGCTGATGCGCAGCGCCTTCCGGGTTAACCGGACAGTACGTGAAAAACATGCCTGTACTCACTGCGATGCGATCGTGCAGGCAGCCGCGACTTCACGGCCCATCGAACGGGGTATCGCAGGACCGGGGCTGCTGGCCCGCGTGCTGACCTCAAAATACGCAGAGCACACACCGCTGTATCGGCAGTCTGATATATACGGCCGACAGGGCGTGGAGCTGAGTCGCTCACTGCTGTCGGGCTGGGTGGATGCATGTTGCCGGCTGCTGTCACCGCTGGAAGAGGCGCTTCAGGACTATGTCCTGACGGACGGCAAACTCCACGCCGATGACACGCCCGTCCCAGTACTGTTGCCAGGTAATAAAAAGACAAAGACCGGGCGCTTATGGACGTACGTTCACGACGACCGCAACGCCGGGTCACCGCGGGCAGCGGCTGTATGGTTCGCTTACAGCCCGGACAGAAAAGGCATCCACCCGCAGAGCCATCTTACCGGCTTCAGCGGCGTGCTGCAGGCGAATGCGTATGCCGGGTTCAACGAACTGTACCGCAATGGACAGATAACGGAAGCTGCCTGCTGGGCTCACGCCCGCAGCAAGATCCACGATGTGCACGTTCGCACGCCATCAGCGCTGACGGAGGAAGCTCTGAAACGTATCGGCGAACTGTATGCCATCGAGGCTGAAATAAGGGGAATGCCGGCAGAGCAGCGCCTTGGCGAACGTCAGCAGAAAGCGAAACCGCGACTGAAATCCCTGGAAAACTGGCTGCGTGAAAAGATGAAAACCCTGTCGCGACACTCAGAGCTGGCGAAGGCGTTCGCGTACGCACTGAACCAGTGGCCGTCACTAACGTACTATGCAGACGATGGCTGGGCTGAAGCCGATAACAACATCGCTGAAAATGCGCTGCGGATGGTCAGCCTGGGCCGTAAAAACTTCCTGTTCTTCGGCTCTGACCACGGTGGTGAGCGCGGAGCGCTACTGTACAGCCTGATCGGTACATGCAAACTGAACGGCGTGGAGCCAGAGAGCTATCTCTGTCATGTGCTCAACGTAATAGCTGACTGGCCGGTCAATCAGGTCCGCGAACTGTTACCCTGGCGCGTAACCCTGCAAACTGAATAACCCGTATCCGTCAATACGGCTCTCGCTGTACGCTTACGCGGTTCTCAGGGCATTCACTGATGCAAAACAACGGTATGGTGCGCCACGACTTGCGGATGAGCTCCCGGCCTACAACATCAAAACGATAGCAGCCAGCCTGCGTCGTCAGGGGCTTAGGGCAAAGGCAGCCCGCAAGTTCAGCCCGGTCAGCTATCGGGAGCACGGGCTGCCGGTGTCGGAGAACCTGCTGAAGCAGGACTTTTATGCCAGCGGTCCGAACCAGAAGTGGGCGGGTGACATCACCTACTTACGTACAGATGAAGGCTGGCTTTATCTGGCAGTGGTGATTGACCTGTGGTCGCGAGCGGTAATTGGTTGGTCCATGGCACCGCGAATGACGGCGCAAGCATCCTGAAAATGTACTTGTTCATACTGATCGCGGTGGTCAGTACTGCTCAGCGGATTATCAGGCACTGCTGAAACGGCATAATCTGCGCGGGAGCATGAGCGCCAGAGGCTGCTGCTATGACCATGCGTGTGTGGAAAGCTTCTTACACTCGGTGAAAGTGGAATGTATCCACGGCGAACGCTTTATCTGCCGGGAAATGATGAGAACAACGGTATTTAATTATATCGAGTGCGATTACAATCGCTGGCGTCGCCATAGTGCCTGTGGCGGGCTTAGTCCTGAACAATTTGAAAACCAGAACCTCGCTTAACGCCGTGTCCACATTACGTGGGTAGGATCAGTGCTGCATCACATCAAGCCAGCGTATGGCAGCCCTGTGCCAGAGATCAGTAGCCTCCAGCTTTTGTGCAACCTCATCCTCCACCATCATGTCTCACAATTGATACCCGTTTTTTTCTTTTGAAGGACCTCAGCCCCAGACTGGTTGCTCTGTGCTTTATCGCCGGGATCGTCCTGTGGGGAAGCTTCTCCTTTATCCCACGGGCACCAGACTCAGGATATATGGCTCTTAAGAGTCTGTCTTCATCAGGCAGCCACAACCGGGGCTTCGTCAGCCCCATTTTTCCGTCCTGGGCAAAAATGGCCTCCCGGGTACGGGCCGGCAGCAACGCTTTTATTTTATCAATCCCTTTACTGTAGTGCGCCTGCATTAACACCAGTTCCCTTTCCGTCCAGGGCCTGTTTTTCCAGGTTCCAAGGTCAAATTTGACCACTGCCGCCCTCACCGCACTGACGCTTCTGCCCAGTCTGGCGGCAATCGCCTTTGTGGGCAGATTTCTGTAATGTTTTTCCAGAAAGGCCTTATCTTCAAGGCTCCAGCTACTGCGACCAGTGAGCCCGGCAAGGGATGCCTGCTGGCAGATAGCCTTGCGTGAACGCCAGGGTAACAATGACATGACATACTCTATGCCTTCTGTATAGTGGGTCCGGAGCAATGCCAGCTCCTCTTCCGACCAGGGTGGCGTCACGCCACGGGACAGACCGGAAAGCTGAACAATCCGTGCAACCCCATGGGCAGACCTGCCAAGCCGTTCCCCGATTTCACGGGCAGACAGCTGACCATAGTGTTGTTCCACAAACGTAATTTCGGCGACCGACCACGGTGTCCAGTGATTACGGTGACGCTGCGTTTTATCCACCATGTCAGACCTCCCTGGTATCAGTCACGCTGTTTTTCCTGCGACAGCGTAGAGATTTGAGCCCGAAGGCGTTGCTCAGCCTGTTGGACCTGCTGCTGACGCTGCAGCGAATCTTCTGGCAACTGATTCAACTGCCGAAGCTGTTCTTCCACCGGCACGGTCTGCCGGAAGCTTGTCAGCATGCCAAAGACCTGCGATTTAAGTTCACTTACGGTGATATATTTTCCTCTCTGACCATCAAGCGCATTCAGTTTATCGGCAAGTGCCTGAAGCTGTGTCATCCCTTCATGCCAGCCGTTCATTGTATCGACAGGAAGTACTGAGATATTAATCTGTTGCTGCCACTGCTGTACCAGGGGCTTAGCCTGTTCCGGCCACAGCGCCTGAGCCTGTTCTGTGAGTTTTCTGGCGTGAGCAAGATTCCAGTCAGGCGGCAACTTATCCAGTCGGGCAAGCTGCTGCTGTGTCTGTGCGATGAGGTCCTGCGATAACGAAGTCTGCTGACGCAACATTCCCAGCTGTTCAGACGTGAGAGGTGCAGGGAACGGAGCCAGTGAAGCAGTAAGCTGAGTCTGTAAAGGGTCTGGACGGTGAAGATACTGCCAGCCCCACACTGCGGCAGCGCTTATCACCAGCATGGTACACATCCCGGCAGCGAAGGATTTCCACTTTTTAACCGGCGCAGGCATTACCGCCATCACCTCCACGTTCGGCTGCGGTTCCGGCTGCGCAACGTACACCCACTTCACTGCGCTCTCTGGCGTATCACCTCCAGCAAGGTCTCTTGTGGCCGCTGCCGCATCATTCGTCACGGTGGCAGGCAACACAACACCTTGCTGAATGTTCGACCCGGTGCTGGCTATGCCATCGCTGTTTTCCAGCCGGACAGCACTGTTATGCATCAGGGTTCGCAACGTATCAAGCTGGCTCAGATGCTTAAGCTCCAGACGCTGCAAATCTTCCCCCAGACCGGTAAGCAGCTTCTCCGCCCGGTATAACTGGCTGAGGTCGCTGTAATTCAGCGGGAGCGAACGCATCCGCTGCTGCAGGCGCTGGCTCAGACTGCTGAGGATTTCCATTCGGGCATGGACAGGCTGCGGCCACAGCGCCCCCCACTGATGGTTTATCAGGGCCTTGAGTATTGACAGCCCTTCATTGAGTCCGAATAAGCCGGCCAGCTGCGTGCGCGCAAGCGTATACCAGGCTGCCGTCTGCAGTTCTACGCCGTTCTGCTCAAACAGTGAGAGACAGAGTTTTTCCGCATAACGCCAGTTCACATCCGGGCGAGCCGGATGCGTCAGCTTACTTAGCTCATCACGCAGGGCGGCATAATCGGGCAGTGTGCGTGGGTCGCCGCCTGTTTTAAGCTGGCGGGTGAGTGAGTCATTCATGACGAGGGATCCATTCAACAGGCATAAAAATAAATCATCCAGTACTTAATCTGACTAAAGGTTGGGTCATTCAGATCGTCCAGCAGGAGTAAAAATTGTGGATT
>NZ_JASEWO010000171.1:0-9331 GCF_030024295.1 Pantoea sp. Pa-EAmG | reverse complement strand
AGTCGCATTATAGGGATCCTTCGAAGTGAGTCAACGCTTTTTAAAACATAAATGTGCGTTCGCTTTAAATTTAGACATCATGCAGCGCTTTTAGCCAATGTGCTGGTTTTATTAGCAGAAAAACGCACTTCTGCCCGCGCCGCCAGCGTGACAGTGATTGAGGAATCAGCCTCACCTGCTAGAATATGCGCACTGTTTTTCCGCGTTAACCCGTTTTTTTGTCATCCAGACAACGAAACCTGCGCATTTAAGGCAATGCTGAATGAAAATCAAAACTCGCTTCGCACCCAGCCCGACGGGCTACCTGCACGTCGGTGGTGCGCGTACTGCGCTTTACTCATGGCTTTATGCTCGCCATAACCAGGGCGAATTCGTCCTGCGTATCGAAGATACCGACCTGGAGCGCTCCACGCCGGAAGCGATCGAAGCCATTATGGATGGGATGAACTGGCTGAATCTCGACTGGGATGAGGGCCCGTACTACCAGACCAAACGTTTCGACCGTTATAACGACGTTATCGACGAAATGCTGGAAGCCGGTACTGCTTATAAATGCTATTGCTCGAAAGAGCGTCTGGACGCGCTGCGTGAAGAGCAGATGGAAAAAGGCGAGAAGCCCCGTTATGACGGCCGCTGCCGCGACAGCCATGAACATCATGCTGCCGATGAACCGTGCGTGGTGCGCTTCCGCAACCCGCAGGACGGTTCGGTAATTTTTGACGATCAGATTCGTGGTCCGATTGAATTCAGCAACCAGGAACTGGATGATCTGATCATCCGCCGTACCGACGGTTCACCGACCTACAACTTCTGTGTGGTGGTCGACGACTGGGATATGGGCATCACGCACGTTATTCGTGGTGAAGACCATATCAACAACACGCCGCGTCAGATCAACATCCTGAAAGCGATTGGTGCGGAAGTGCCAACCTACGCGCACGTATCCATGATCCTTGGCGATGACGGTAAAAAGCTGTCCAAGCGTCACGGCGCAGTGGGCGTCATGCAGTATCGCGACGACGGCTACCTGCCGGAAGCGCTGCTTAATTATCTGGTGCGCCTCGGCTGGTCACATGGCGATCAGGAGATTTTCAGCGTGGCGGAAATGACCGAACTGTTCACCCTCGATGCGGTGAGCAAATCGGCCAGCGCCTTCAACACCGAGAAACTGCAGTGGCTCAACCACCACTACATTAATACGCTGCCGCCGGAATATGTCGCGACCCAGCTGCAGTGGCACATCGAGCAGCAGAATATCGATACCCGCACCGGACCGGAGCTGGCGAAGCTGGTGACGCTGCTGGGTGAGCGCTGCAAAACGCTGGTCGAAATCGCCGCGTCCTGCCGCTACTTCTATGAAGAGTTTGACGCGTTTGATGCGGATGCAGCGAAAAAGCATCTGCGTCCGGTGGCGCGTCAGCCGCTGGAAGTGGTACGCGACAAGCTGGCAGCCATCAGCGACAGCGACTGGAATGCGGAAAACGTGCATCACGCCATTCAGGCTGCTGCGGATCAACTTGAGCTCGGCATGGGCAAAGTCGGTATGCCGCTGCGCGTTGCCGTAACCGGTGCCGGCCAGTCGCCTGGACTCGACGTGACGGTGGAAGCCATCGGCCGCAGCCGCAGCGTGGCGCGTATCGAAAAAGCGCTGGCGTTCATCGCGGAGCGTGAAGCACAGGCCTGATTGAGCTGAACAGCGGCCTGTCAGGCTGCTGTGATAAGGCAGGCAACAAAAAAGCCGGAAGCATCTCACTGCTTCCGGCTTTTCTATTCTTCCTGGATTCCTAACCGCTGTAATACGCCCCTGATCCCTTCCCGCAATAACAGCGCCGCCAGTTGTTCCTGTTCGGTGGCCGTCATTTGCTGGACAGAATTTATTAATAACGCAGGTAACGTATTTTGCTGAGCGCCGTAATTCGCCGCCGGTTCGTTTGCATGGCGGGTGGACTGAATGAAGCTTTTGACACGCTCATCAATGTGGATTAATCGCGCCTTACCGCCCTGTACACCGGGCTTGGGCGTGGTCGTCCAGTTTTCACGCTTGATCCATTTATTCACCGTCTGCCGACTGTAGCCCGTTTCCAGCGCGAGCTCTTCGGGAGTGAGCCATTCCTTTTTCACGATGCTGTCCCTGTTAAATACATTAGCTCTACATATTACAACAAAACGTTACGGGGAAAAGTAATCAAGGCAGAAAATGCCTTTTGCTGTGCGACAAAAGGCAAAATCGGTTTACTGCGCTTCGCTGACCGCCGCCTGTGCCGGACGGAAGGCGAGGAAATAGGTGAGGCCGACAAAGATCGCACCGCCCACACCATTGCCTAAAAATACCGCAACCACGTTAGGTGCAAATTCTGCCCAGCTCATCTGACCGGCAAAAATTGCGGCAGGCACGATAAACATGTTGGCCACCACGTGCTGGAAACCGATTGCCACGAAGGCCATCACCGGGAACCACATGCCGAAGATTTTGCCGACCATATCTTTACTGGCGAAGGCCAGCCATACCGCCAGGCACACCAGCCAGTTGCAGCCGATGCCGGAGATGAACGCGTGCATGAAATCGGCGTTCACTTTGGCATGGGCGATCGCCACGGTTTTCTTCAGATAGTCGCCTTCGGTCATGCCGAGCAGATGGCCGAAGAACCATGCTACCGCAACGCTGCCAATAAAATTGGCGATGGTGACCCAAAACCAGTTACGCAGCACGCTGAAACCGCTAATGCGGCGCGCGAACCAGGCAATGGGCAGCGTCATCATGTTGCCGGTCAGCAGTTCGCCACCCGCCAGCACGGTCAGAATCAGTCCGACCGGGAATACCGCCGCACCGAGGAAGCCGGCAAACGAGCCCCATTCAGCAGGCAGCTGGTTAATAACGTGCAGATCGAGCAGGAAGCCGGTGGCGATAAACGCGCCAGCCATAAAGCCAAGAATTAATAAGGTGGAAACCGGCAGACGGCTTTTAGCCACGCCGGCCTGAATCGCCAGTTGCGCGATCTCTTTAGGTGTATGCAGCGACATAGTTCACTTTTCTTTTATTAAACAAGGAGGACGTGCTGGCCGGTTAGCGAGTGAATACCCTGGACGGCTAACCGGTTAATTAGCGCGCTAAGTTTTACACGCACCATTAACGAAAACAAGCCTGACGCTAACATCTTTAACCTAAAGTTAACCTCGGCGTGGCGCACCGTTGAGGCGGCGTTGAGATAACGGCTGAGGGGAGGGATGACGAGCACGCGCTGCGCTGAAAAAAACGCCACGGCGACACAGGGTTGCCGCCTTTTTCAGCGATCGCACGCAGAACGAGAATTTGCCGTTGACACTCAAACAGCGGTCTCATATTATGCCGTCCGTCGAGGTAACTCGGCGGTTTTTTCGGTACGGGGCTATAGCTCAGCTGGGAGAGCGCTTGCATGGCATGCAAGAGGTCAGCGGTTCGATCCCGCTTAGCTCCACCAAACCGCTCCCAACGGTTTGCACTGAAAAAACGAATTCCAGATGTGGGGGTATAGCTCAGCTGGGAGAGCGCTTGCATGGCATGCAAGAGGTCAGCGGTTCGATCCCGCTTATCTCCACCAATTCTCTGTTCGTTCAGAACAAACGTATTCAAAACCCGATAATAATACTGCCCGTTTGCGCAGTGTAACGTTGCATTCGCCAACTGGCTGCGCGCAATGGCGCTGACCTGCAGCGCCTTTCCGTGTTAAACCGTCACGGCCTGTGGCTGCAGCTGCAGCACGCGAAAACCGTGGGTACCGTCGCGATCCAGTTGCGCCACCAGACCATATTCCCAGTCGAGATAGGCCTGCATCACGTCCGGTTCAATATCGGTGCCTTCGTACGGGCGGCGATAACGATCGATGGGCGGCGAGAGCAGGCGCTGCTCGCCCTGTTCGGTGGGCAGACCGGCGGCGCGCCAGGCTGCATTGCCTCCCGCCAGCACCCGCACCGGTTTGCCGGTCAGCGTGGCAATTTGCTCCACGGCATAGCTGGCCAGCAGGCTGCTGCCGCAGGTCAGCACGTAGCGGCCAGCATCGGGCAGTAGTGCCTTGCCCTGCTGCTGCAGGGTGGAACGCAGCAGCCAGGCCGCACCGGGAATATGGCTGTTGCGGTAACTGGCGAGCGTGGTGAAATCCAGCACCTGCGTGTCGCCAGCCGCCAGCCACTCGGCTAGCTGCGCGGGGGAGATCGATTCCGGCGCAGCAACCGGCGCCACCTGCGGCTGCCAGCTACCGACAGCGCTGAAATCGCTGGCCTGCAACGCGTCAGGCACCGCCACCTGCCAGCCAAGCTGCGCCAGCCAGGAGCCGGTCATATTGGCGCGGACACCGTCATCATCCACCAGCACGATACGCGCACCGCGCACGCTGGCGTAGTGATCGGTCTCCTGTACCAGCTGGCCGCCCGCCACGTGGCGGCTGCCCGGCAGATGACCGGCGGCGTACTCTTCGGCATCACGCACGTCAAACAGGTAGGTGGTGCGTGCTTCCTGCTGCCAGCGCGTCAGCGTCGCCAGAGGAATGCGTGTCACGCCAGCGCGATCGGCAATGGCGCGGGCCTGGCTCGCGGCCTGACGTTGCGCGGTTTCGCTGGTGTTGCCATAGCGGCGGCTCTGCCCATGCTCCAGCGCATGACCGGCCAGCGTCCAGCCAATGGTGCCGTTGCGCAGCGCGAATACCGGATTACGAATACCGGCATTGACCAGCGACTGCGTGCCAATAATGCTGCGCGTGCGTCCGGCGCAATTCACAATCACTGTGGTGCGCGGTGAGGGGGCTAAATCGCGCACGCGCAGCACCAGTTCGCCGCCCGGTACGCTGGTGGCGCCCGGAATGCTCATGGTGTGATATTCATCGAAGCGCCGCGCATCCAGCACCACCACGTCGGCATCATCGCTAATCAGCGCCTGTACCTCATCGGCGGAGAGCGAAGGCGTGCGGGCATGATGTTCCACCAGTTCGCCAAACGCTTTGCTGGGTGAATTGACATCGATAAACAGCTCACCGCCAGCCGCCTGCCAGCCGGCTAAATCATCGGCCAGTAGCGTGACCTGCTGATAACCCAGTGCGGCGAGACGTTCAGCGGCGGTCTGCGCCAGGCCTTCGCCGTTGTCATACAGCGTAATGGCGGTATGACGTTGGGGTATGCGGTCCAGCAACTCCAGCTCCAGCTTTGACAGCGGAATGTTGACGGCAAACAGCGGATGCCCGGTGGCAAACAGCGCCTCATCGCGCACGTCAATGATCGCCACTTCCTGTTGCTGACGCAGCGCTGTCAGCAGTTCCGCCGCCTGGCGAAACGGGAAAACCGGTTTAGTCATGTGAAAGGTCCCAAATGTTAGGTAGATAACGGTTGCTGTAGCCGGAAATAAAGCGTTTTTCGTGGCCGTCGGCGGTGTAGACCGCGCGCTCAACCGCGCCGATATTCGCGCCATACACGTGGATACTGACGGAGACGCGATCGTCAAAGGCGTTGCTGACGCGATGGATATCACCGACCGTTGGCGACACCGCCTCCACGTTGCCGGGTTCAAGCCGCACCGGCGCACCTTCTGCCTGTAAACCGTGCGGGCCCGGCTGCCACGATTGTGAAATCTCGGCGCCGCGCAGCATGCCAATCAGGCCCCAGACGCGGTGATCGTGAATCGGCGTCTGCTGACCCGGCCCCCAGACAAAACTCACCACGGAAAAGCGCTGCTGCGCATCGGCATACAGCAGATATTGCTGATAGTGCTGCGGATGGGGCTGGGTAAACGCCTCATCCAGCCAGTCATCGTGGCGAATCAGTTCGGCCAGCCAGCCGCTGCCCTGCCGCAAAATGGTCGCTTCGTCCGGCTGGCTGTCGAGCAGGGTGGCCAGCCGGGCGACGAAGGTGCGCAGGCGATGGTGCTGATAATCACTCATGATTTGTCTCCCGGCGCGTGCTGGGCGATGCGGTTAGCGGCGGCGGACAGGCTGAAGTCAAACGCCTGGCTGACATCGACCTGCTTTGGCAACACCTGATAACGATGGAAAAAGTCGGCGGATTTCTGCAGCGTGGCAATCAGGTGCGTGTCAAACACCAGCGGGCGGATGCGCGCATCGTCAATCCAGCTGCGGGTAATGGCGGGGGGCATATTCAGGGTTTGGCTCAGCACGCCGGCGAATTCCTGCGGATGGTGTTGCGCCCAGATTTGCGCCTTCGCCAGTCGCGCCAGCAGGTCGGCAATCGCTTCCCGCTTGCCGGCGTCCTGCAACGCTTCATTACGGGCCAGTGCGTAGGAGTAACCAGACATAATGCCTTTACCGCCGCCGTCCGGCACGCGCACCGTACCGTCGATGGCGGTCGAGGTGGCGATATAGGGCTCCCACGGCGCCCAGGCCGCGAACGCACCGGACGTCAGCGCCGCGCGGCCATCCACCGGTCCAAGGAAGCGCAGCGTGACATCCTGCGGCGTCAGGCCAGCGCGCTCCAGCAAGCCAAGCAGCAGATAGTGTCCCCAGCCGCCGCGGTTGACCGCGATCTGCTTACCTTTTAAATCCTGCAGCCGGTGAATGCCGGCGTCGGGGCGGGTCAGCAGGGCGATGCTGTCCGGGTTATTCTGCCAGGCACCCACGGCTTTCACCGGCGCGCCTGCCGCATAGACAAACAGAAACGGCAAATCACCGGTAAAGCCAACATCGAGCGCCCCGGCATTGAGCGCTTCCTGCACCGGCGCGCCGGAGTCAAAGGCGGTGAGCTTAAGATCGTAAGGCAGATTGTTCAGTTCGCCCGAGGCTTTCAGGGCGGCAAAACGATCGCCTTTCACATCGCCAAGGCGCAGCGTGACTTTATCGGCCGCCAGCAGCGGCTGGAGTGACGCGAGGGCCAGCGCAACACCGGCAAACAGAGCGGCGAGACGCATCAGGCGCTCCTTTTTTCAGTTGCGCTGAGCGCAGCCACTTTTTCACGCGTCAGCGGCAGCAGCTCACGGCCGTATTCCACCGCATCATTCAGCGGGTCAAATCCGCGGATCAGCACGCTATGAATGCCGAGGCGATAATAATCCAGCAGCGCCTCAGAAACCTGATCCGGCGTGCCGACCAGCGCGGTGGAGTTGTAGCCGCCCTGCACCAGTTTTGCCACGCCGGTCCACAGCACTTTGTCGTGGCGTTCGCTCTCATGCGCCGCCGCCAGCAGACGCTGCGCACCGACACTCTGCGGCTTCGGCAAACCAAAGGTATAGCCGGTATCCGCCAGCTGCTTCTCTGCGGTGGCGCGGATATGTTCGGCGCGCTCCCAGGCTTCTTTTTCAGTGTTACCCAGAATAGGCCGGAAGGAGATGTTAAACGCAATCTGGCGCCCCTGCGCGGCCGCCGCCGCACGCACGTTACGTACCGTCTCGGCCGCGCCTTTTAACGGTTCGCCCCACAGCGCGAAGACATCAGCATGCCGCGCCGCCACGTCAATCGCCTCCGGTGACGATCCGCCGAAATAGATCGGCAGCTTATGTTGCAACGGTTTAATGGCGGAGAACGCCTGCTCAGCCTGGTAAAACCGGCCCTGATGATCGTAAGGCTGCGGCGATTCAAGGCTCTGTTTCAGCACGCTGAGAAATTCGTCGGTGCGCGCATAACGTTCAGCCTTGCTGAGAAAATCACCGTCGCGGCGCTGTTCGCTGTCGCTGCCGCCGCTGATAATGTGCACGGCCAGGCGGCCGTCGGTGAGATGGTCGAGCGAAGCCAGCTTGCGGGCCGCCAGCGTGGGCGCGACAAACCCCGGACGGTGCGCCAGCAGGAATTTAATCTTCTGGGTATGCGCCGCTGCGTGAGCGGTGACCAGAAAGCCATCGGGTTGATCGGACCAGTAGCCGACAAGAATGCGATCGAAGCCGGCCGCTTCATGGGCGCGGGCAAAGCGGGCAATGTAATCTTTATCGAACAACGTGCCGGACGCGGGAATGATTTCTGAGGCAAGCCGGTGGCCAATCATGCCGAGGAACTGAATGCTCATGCGATTCTCCTGAGGTGAGGTCAGAAAGAAAAGCTACGGGCGCAGACGGCAACAACGGAAATTCGATATTGTGCAAAGGGTTTGCGGGAAACGATGAAGCAGGGCGTGGCGCGGCGGCAGACTGACTGGCGCGGGATATAACGCTTAGGTATATATAAAGAAGAGAAGGGCGAGCCGCAGCCCGCCCTGTAGATCAGAAGCCCAGCACCAGACCGGCGATGGCGGCGGAGAGCACGCTCACCAGCGTCGAGCCGTACAGCAGTTTCAGGCCGAAACGTGATACCACGTTACCCTGCTCTTCATGCAGACCTTTGATCGCGCCTGCGACAATGCCGATGGAGGAGAAGTTGGCGAAGGAGACCAGGAACACAGACAGAATGCCTTCCGCATGCGGCGACAGCTGACCGGCGATTTTCTGCAGATCCATCATTGCAACGAATTCGTTAGAAACCAGCTTGGTCGCCATGATGCTGCCCACCTGCAGCGCTTCGCTGGATGGCACGCCCATTACCCAGGCAAACGGATAAAACACATAGCCGAGCACGCCCTGGAAGCTGATACCAAAGATGGTATCAAACAGCGCGTTAAGGCCGGAGATCAGCGCGATAAAGCCAATCAGCATCGCTGCAACGATAATCGCCACCTTGAAACCGGCCAGGATGTATTCACCCAGCATCTCAAAGAAGCTCTGACCTTTGTGCAGATCCTGCAGCTGCAGGTCTTCTTCGCTGTCCACGCGGTACGGGTTAATCAGCGACAGCACGATAAAGGTACTGAACATGTTGAGCACCAGCGCGGCCACTACGTACTTTGGCTGCAGCATCGTCATGTAGGCACCCACAATCGACATCGACACCGTCGACATCGCGGTGGCTGCCATGGTGTACATGCGGCGCTGTGACATTTTGCCAAGGATATCCTTATAGGCGATAAAGTTTTCTGACTGTCCCAGAATCAGAGAGCTGACGGCGTTAAAGGATTCCAGTTTGCCCATGCCGTTGATCTTCGACAGCACGGTACCGATAGCGCGAATCACCCAAGGCAGGATGCGGAAATGCTGCAAAATCCCGATCAGGGCTGAGATGAAGACGATAGGGCACAAAACATTGAGGAAGAAGAAGGCCAGGCCTTTCTCGTTCATGTTACCGAACACGAAATTGGTGCCTTCTGCTGCATATTTGAGCAGATGATCAAACAGCCCGGCGAAACCTTTAACAAAACCAAGGCCTGCTTCGGAGTTAAGGAAGAACCACGCCAGCAGCACTTCAATCACCAGCAGCTGAACGATATAGCGAATCCGGATACTCTTACGATCGTGACTGACGAGTAACGCCAGCACGGCTACCACCACCAATGCTAA
>NZ_JASEWO010000371.1:0-990 GCF_030024295.1 Pantoea sp. Pa-EAmG | reverse complement strand
GCGCTGGCGTCCAGAAATTATGAGCGGATTAAAGAAAAATGCATCGCACTTGGCGATGGATGATATCCGTGATTCGATTGCAGAACTGCGCTACTACCGTGAATATTTTTTCATTAAAAACTAAGTTGCATGTTGCAATAACTCCGCAATACGTATCACCGTAGCTTAATTTTGGGCTGCGGTTTTTTATTGTCGCGGGTGGGGTCAAAGTCTTACGAATATATTCATATTGTTACAAAAAGTAGGATGGAACCAATTGGTTTTACAGGGTTTTGTTTTACTATAGAGTTGTATTCCCAGTGAATTATAACAAAGAGATCAAGATGCAAAGTAATAATCCTATATTAACCCGCGTTGAAACATATAGTGATTTTCAGCAGCCGATGACTGTAGCGGGCGCAGTACAAAAATCGGTGGGTCTGACCTTGGTGGCTGCCATTACTGGTTTAGCGTTGTTCTTTTATTGCGCTTTTACCGCTAATGCAGGAATGGCTTACGCTGCAATGCTGGTGGGTGCAATTGGTGGCCTGATTTTAGGCCTGATTGCGACGTTTAAAGCGCATACAGCACCAAAGCTGGCGGTTCCATATGCACTATTTGAAGGTGCATTTTTAGGTGGTATTTCCTTTATTTTTCAGGCCAAATTTCCGGGTGCGCCGTTACAAGCGCTACTTGCTACATTTGTCACTACCTTGGTGATGTTCGGCTTGTATCGCTTCCAGATTATCCGTGCAACCGAGAAGTTTAAGTCGGTGGTGCTTTCTGCAACTATTGCGATTGCCATTGTGTTTGTCGTGCAAATGGTCATGAGTTTGGCTTTTGCATCTAGTGTACCTTATATTTTTGAAAGCAATTGGTTGGGCATTGGCTTTGCGGCATTTGTGGCTGTGATTGCCTCATTGAATCTGATTTTGGATTTTGACCTGATCGAATCTGCTGCAGCACAACGATACCACCGCAGCCGGCAAAGTACCGGTGGCCCCGACGCAA
>NZ_JASEWO010000170.1:0-9534 GCF_030024295.1 Pantoea sp. Pa-EAmG | reverse complement strand
TCGAGTTCAATCAAAACCCTCTTTATAGCGATCACACCCGACTCCTGCGCTCCTCGTTCGCCGACATTCTGAATCACACTGAGAACGTCATCAGCCAGCAGACTGCCATGCGTCAGGGCTTTTACGAGCGTAACCGCTGTGAGCTTTATCAGGGCGACGCCCATTTTGTTGATGCCAACACCATCGAAGTGGAACAGCCAGACGGCACGCGCGAGCGCTTAACCGCAGAGAAGTTTGTCATCGCCTGTGGTTCTCGCCCGTATCACCCGGCGGACGTCGATTTTACCCACCCGCGCATTTACGACTCTGACTCCATCCTCAACCTGCATCATGAACCCGGCCACGTCATCATTTATGGTGCGGGCGTGATTGGCTGTGAATATGCGTCGATTTTCCGCGGTCTTAACGTCAAGGTTGACCTGATCAACACCCGCGATCGCCTGCTGGCGTTCCTCGATCAGGAGATGTCTGATTCGCTCTCTTATCACTTCTGGAACAGCGGCGTGGTGATTCGTCACAACGAAGAGTTTGAGAAGATTGAAGGTGTCAGCGATGGCGTCATCATGCACCTCAAGTCCGGCAAAAAGGTCAAAGCCGATTGCCTGCTGTACGCTAACGGCCGTACCGGTAATACCGATTCACTGGCGCTGGAAAACGTCGGGCTGGAAGCCGATGGCCGTGGACTGCTGAAAGTGAACAGCATGTATCAGACCGCACAGCCGCATATCTATGCGGTGGGCGACGTGATTGGCTACCCGAGCCTGGCCTCTGCCGCTTACGATCAGGGCCGCATTGCCGCGCAGGCGATCATCAAAGGGGAAGCCACCGCGCACCTGATTGAAGATATCCCAACCGGGATTTACACCATTCCGGAAATCAGCTCCGTCGGCAAAACCGAACAGCAGCTGACGGCGATGAAAGTGCCGTATGAAGTGGGCCGTGCACAGTTTAAGCATCTGGCACGCGCGCAGATTGTCGGCATGCACGTCGGCAGCCTGAAGATCCTGTTCCACCGCGAAACCAAAGAGATTCTGGGTATTCACTGCTTTGGCGAGCGTGCGGCGGAGATCATTCACATCGGCCAGGCCATCATGGAGCAGAAGAACGGCGGTAACACGATTGAGTATTTCGTGAACACTACCTTCAACTACCCCACCATGGCCGAAGCCTACCGCGTGGCGGCGTTAAACGGCTTAAACCGCCTGTTTTAACGAACGGTCCAGGTAACCCTGCATGTGGGTTTTAATTGCTTCTGCCAGCTGCTCATAGCGGCTGCGCAGAGGCGATCCCGGACGATACACCAGCGCGATGGTGCGCTGCGGCACCGGTTTATAACACGGCAGATAGCACACGCCATCACGCACGCGCTCATTCGGTACCGCCAGCGACGGCAGCAAAGTAATACCGCTGCCGGCTGCTACCATGTTGCGCAGCGTTTCCAGACTGGTCGCGCGGAAATGGGTATCTTCATCAGCGCCGGCTTCGAAGCAGAAGCCCATCGCCTGATCGCGCAGACAGTGACCATCTTCCAGCATCAGCAGTTTCTCACCGGCCAGATCCGACATCGGCACGCGATCGCGATCGTGCCACGGGTGATCCTGATAGATCGCCAGCTTCATCGGCTCATCAAACAGCGGCACTTCAATAAAAGCTTCGCTCTCTTTTACCAGCGCCAGAATCGCGCAGTCGAGCTTACCGCTGTCGAGCTGCGCCAGCAGCTGCTGCGTTTGCGCCTCGTGCAGATACATCTCGAGTTTCGGGAAGGTCTGATGCAGCATCGGAATAATATGCGGCAGCAGATAGGGACCGGTGGTCGGAATCAGACCAATGTGCAGCGGCCCGGACATAGTTTCGCCCTGCTGGCTGGCCATCTCCTTCAGTACTTTGACTTCACGCAGCACGGTTCGCGCCTGATCCACCAGCAGCAGCCCAGCCTGCGTAAACAGCACCTTACGGCTGGTCCGTTCCAGCAGCATCACACCCAGTTCATCTTCCAGCTTGCGAATCTGCCCGCTCAGGGTCGGCTGGCTGACGTGACAGGCATCAGCGGCACGACGAAAGTGGCGATGTTCCGCCAGCGAAACCAGATATTCCAGATCACGAATGTTCATTGATATCCTCCAAACCACGATAGCCCGTGGCGATAGATAGAATAGCAATGAACGATTAGCCCTATCAAGCGGTGAACAGGAATAATACCGGCCATCTGATTAAGACCACGGATTGTTAAAGCCACTGCGTCACACAGGCAACAACAACGATCCGGAGCAGCACCTGCAACCTGCTCACGAAATCACTGAGTTGGCCGGGAGTGCCAGCCCTTTGATGATGTGCCTATAACTATATGTAATTCCGAAGCTAGAGGTTGGCGGGCTACTTAAAGCCCGCTTTTTTTTTGCCTCTGCATCACAGTGGCACATCACCCAGCAACTGCTGCAAATCCTGCTCCGTCAGCACAAGGGAGTGGCCAACGATACCGGACTGCGTCAGCTCCTGCTGCAGATCGTCATTATTCAGCACCAGCTCATACTGCTGCGTGGCCGGGTTAAGCTCCGCGTCCTGGAACAGGTTAACCGGCACGCTGGCCAGCAGATCATGCAGATGCAGGCCGCTGAGTGCCTCCGGCCGGGCCACATCTCCCGTAACATCATCCGCAACGATCAGGCTGACCGGCGCACTGACATTCCCTGCGCCGCATGTCACCACGATCTGATGCTCGCCAGCGGCCAGCGCATGAGATGGCGTAAAGGTCCATTTGTGATCGCTATCGACCAGCGCACTGCCGAGCGGCTCATCGTTATCAAACAGCTCAACCCGGCTGCCGGGCTGGCCTTTACCGGAAAAGGTCGGCTGGGTTTGCGTGGTGCTCTCTTCCGGCCAGATAAACTGCGCACCGCTGTGCATGGCGGTTAGCGTGACCGGCACAAAACCGGCGTCTTCGACGATCAGCGTGAAGGGCGCGCTGGCGCTCTGCGGCATTGCCGCCACCTGTGCCATGAACTGATGACTCCCGCCTGCCAGCGTGGCAGGCAGCGTAAAACTGAAGTAGCCGGTCTGAGCATCGCTGAGCGTGCTGCCCACTAACTCGCCGTTATGGTAACACTCAAGCGTGACGCCACGGCCGGCATAGCCGTTCAGCGCAGGGCGCGTATCGCGGGTGATCTCGCCATCGACAATAAAACCGCCGTCATTCACCGAGGCGGAATCGAAGGTGACAGGAACCTGGTTTTCAACGGCCGGCTCCAGAGGAAAGAAAGGGTAGCCAAAGCGTGAAGTGCTCATTTATGTTCTCCAAATTAACTGCGAGCACACTTTAAGAACTCTTCACGCCAGGCCGATCAAGAATTGTCTCTTTTTTGCGAAAGAAATTTCCTGGCGCGCATTACGCCAGGTTTAAACGCTGCTTCGCTTCGCCGATCGCCAGCGCCACCTGCTGCGGTGCTACGCCGCCGCGCGCGTTACGCTTGTCGAGGCAGGACTGCAGCGACAGCACCGGATAAACATCTTCCCCGATCGCCGCGCTGAACTGCTTAAACTGCGCCAGACTTAATGCTTCCAGCGCGACGCCTTGTTTGATCGCTTCCACCACGGTTTCGCCGACAATGTGGTGCGCTTCGCGGAACGGCACGCCTTTGGCTACCAGATAATCGGCCAGTTCGGTCGAGTTAGCGTAACCCTGCTCGGCGGCTTCCTGACAGCGCGGACGCTTCACCTGAATGCCGTCCAGCACCAGCGCTGACATATGCAGGCAGTCAAGCCAGGTATCGAGCGCATCGAACAGCCCTTCTTTGTCTTCCTGCATATCTTTGTTGTACGCCAGCGGCAGCCCTTTCAGCGTCATCATCATGCCGGTCAGTGCGCCCTGCACGCGACCGCACTTGCCGCGGATCAGCTCCAGCGCGTCCGGATTTTTCTTCTGCGGCATCAGCGATGAGCCTGACGTCACTTTATCGGACAGCTCAATAAAGCCGGCTTCACCGGTGTTGAAGAAGATCATGTCTTCAGCGAAGCGCGACAGGTGCACCATGCCAATCGAGGCATCAGACAGCAGCTCCAGCACGTGATCGCGGTCTGACACGGTATCCAGGCTGTTACGCGTGGCAGAGGCGAAGCCGAGCCAGCCGGCCAGCTGCTCACGGTCGATCTCATAAGCAGTGCCGGCCAGCGCGCCGCAGCCCAGCGGGCTGACGTCCAGCCGCTTCAGCGTATCCTGCAGACGGCTCTCGTCGCGCGCCAGCATCTCAACGTAGGCCAGACACCAGTGGGCAAACGTCACCGGCTGCGCCCGCTGCAGGTGGGTGTAGCCCGGCATCACGGCATCCTGATTGGCTTCAGCCGTGGCTACCAGCGCTGACTGCAGCTCGCGCGTGGCTTCCAGCAGCAGTGCCACCTGCGTTTTACACCACAGTTTGAGATCGGTCGCCACCTGGTCGTTACGGCTGCGCCCGGTGTGCAGCTTTTTGCCCAGCGCGCCGACTTTGTCGATCAGCTTGCCTTCCACCCAGCTGTGAATATCCTCGGCATCGCTCTGCAGAATCTGCTGCGGATTGGCGCGAACCTCTTCCAGCAGCGCATTCAGCGCGGCTTCCAGCTGCTGCTGCTCTTCACTGCTCAGCACGTTTACCGTGACCAGCGCTTTTGACCAGGCCACCGAACCGATGATGTCCTGCTCCGCCAGGCGGTAGTCAAACCGCAGTGAGTCGTTGAACTGTTTAAACCGTTGATCTGCCGCCTGCGAAAAACGTCCGCCCCAAAGTGCCATCTGTTTGCTCCTGAATCTGTTAAACAAAGGGCGGCCCGAAGCCGCCCCTGCAAAATATGTCGCCTGCCGCCGGTATTACTTCTTCTGCTCGTTCAGCGCGCGAATGCGTGAAGAGAGCGAGAACAGACGGATAAAGCCGCCCGCGTGACGGTGATCGTACACTTCGTCTTCGCCGAAGGTGGCAAACTCTTCTGAGTACAGGCTGTTCGCCGATTTTTTCTGGATCGCCGTGGCCTGGCCTTTATACAGCTGCAGTACCACTTCCCCGTTCACCAGCTCTGCCAGCGATGCGGCAGCGGCCTGGATTGACTGACGCAGCGGTGCAAACCAGCGGCCGTCATACACCACGTAAGACATCTCCTGACCCAGCTGTTCACGCCATTTGAAGCTGTCGCGATCCAGTACCAGCTGCTCAACCGCACGCAGCGCGTTGACCATAATGGTGCCGCCAGGGGTTTCGTAGCAGCCGCGTGATTTAATGCCCACCAGACGGTTTTCCACGATATCAATCCGGCCCACGCCGTGTTTCGCTCCCAGCGCATTGAGTTTTTCCAGACACTGGAACGGGCTCAGTTTCTCACCGTTCACCGCCACAACCTGGCCTTTCTCCACGCTGACAGTGACGTTTTCTGGCTGATCCGGCGCTTCCAGCGGATCGACGGTCCACACCCAGCAATCTTTGTTTGGCGCGTTCCACGGGCTCTCCAGCACGCCACCTTCGGTCGAGATGTGCCAGGCGTTTTCATCACGGCTGTAGATCTTCTCCAGCGACGCGGTGGTCGGGATATTGCGCTCTTTCAGGTAATCCAGCAGCGCTTCACGCGAACGCAGGTTCCACTCACGCCATGGCGCCACCACTTTAAGCTGCGGTGCCAGCGCGGTATAGGTGGTTTCGAAACGCACCTGATCGTTGCCTTTACCGGTTGCGCCGTGGCACAGCGCGTCTGCGCCCACTTTCAGCGCCAGTTCAACCTGCGCTTTGGCGATGATAGGACGCGCCATTGAGGTGCCCAGCAGATAGGTGCCTTCGTACAGCGCACCGGTCTGCAGCACCGGGTAAACGTATTCGCTGATAAACTCTTCACGCAGATCGACCACGTGGCACTCAGACGCGCCCGACTGCAGCGCTTTCTTCTCTACGCCTTCCAGATCGGCCGGATCCTGACCAATGTTGGCCACGAACGCCACCACTTCACAACCACCGTAGTTCTCTTTCAGCCAGGGAATGATGGCCGAGGTATCCAGACCGCCCGAGTAAGCCAGAACGATTTTTTTGATGTTTTGCGTGCTCATGTCGTAATCCTTGATTATGCGAGAATCCGGGTGCCAATCGACACGCCGTTGAAAAGGGTTGGCAGCTGTTCAGCATGACGCCAGCTGGCAATATCCACCGGGCGGCCCAGCGTACGCGCCGCGTCGAGCGCCGCATGCACTTTCACAATCATGCCATCGGTAATAATGCCCTGGGCAATCAGCTGCTCGGCTTTGGCTGCAGTCATCTCGGCGATACGCTGACCTTTGCCGTCCAGAATACCGCTGACGTCCGACAGCAGCACCAGATCGGCACCGATGGTCGCGGCCAGTGCAGTCGCAGCCTGGTCAGCGTTGACGTTCATCAGTTCACCACCGTCGGTGATGCCAATCGAGCTGATTACCGGCATATAGCCCGCGTCCAGCAGCGTATTCAGCAGCTGCGGATTGCCCGGCGTGGCGTTGCCCACGTGACCCAGCTCTTCATCGAACTGCGCCACATTCACCAGGTCCGCATCGCCAAGGCACAAACCCACCGCGCCGATGCCGTACTTCTTCGCCCACGCCAGCAGCGTTTTGTTGGCGGTGCCAGCCAGCGCACCGGTAATAATGTCGATCTGATCGGCCGGCGTCACGCGCAAACCGTTCTTCTTTTTCACCGGCAGCGCCAGTTTCTTCATCAGCTCGTCCACCAGGCAGCCGCCGCCGTGGACAATGATCAGCGGACGCTGGTGCTGCGTGCGGTACGCCAGCAGGGCATCAAACAGACGCGCCAGCGCTTCTTCGCTATCCAGCAGTACACCGCCCAGCTTAATGATCAGAGGATTGCTCATGGTCAGGTTATCCGTCCGTTAAATCAGAGACAGCGTTTCGGGGAAGCCGAAACGAATATTGAGACACTGCACCGCCTGTGAGGAGGCGCCTTTCAGCAGGTTGTCTTCCGCTGCGACAACAATCAGGTGCTCGCCCTGCACGGCAAAGCCGATATCGCAGAACGGCAGGCCAACCACCGCTTTCAGCGCCGGTACGCCTTTGTCGTACAGCCGCACCAGCGGTTTGTCGTGGTAGGCGCTGTGGAACGCCGCCGCCACATCCTGCTGGCTCACGCCGGCGTTCAGACGACAGGTGATGGTTTCCAGAATGCCGCGCGGGAAATTACCGAGATGCGGCGTGAAGATCACCGGCGTGCCGAGATGGGCCACAATCTCCGGATGGTGACGGTGATTGAAAAGGCCGTACGGCTGCAGGCTGACTTCACAGAAGCTGGTGGTGACGCTGGCTTTACGTCCGGCACCGCTGACGCCGCTGGTGGCATTGATGACCGGCCACTGAGCCGGATTAAGCAGGCCAGCCTTAATCAGCGGCTTAAGCGCCAGCTGCGCGGCGGTCGGATAGCAACCCGGCACCGCCACCAGCTGCGCGTCTTTAATCTGCTCGTGGTTCCATTCGGCCAGGCCGTAAACGGCTTTGTCGAGCCACGCCTGGTGCTGATGGCTGAAACCGTAATACTGTTGATAAAAGCCGTCGTTGTTAACGCGGAACGCGCCTGAGAGGTCGAACACCACGCAGCCGGCTTTCAGGAATTCCGGGGCCAGATCGTGGCTGACTTCGTGTGCGGTGGCGAGGAACACCACATCGACCTTGCCGGCCCACTCTGCGGCGTCACCCAGCGGCTGCAATGGCAAATCGACCCTGCCTTTCAGCTGCGGATGGAGATCGGAGAGTAACTTTCCGGCATCCGGGCTTTGCGCTGAAACCGCCAAAGCGGTTATGTTCATATGCGGATGGCGATTCAGGTAAGTGGCAAGCTCTACGCCAGCATAACCACTGGCACCAACGATCAGCGTATTCAACATCAGGCTGTATACCTTATTACAGTCACACATTCCGGGTCGCGGCCTTGCCCCGTTGCCCACGATGCCGTTTGCAGAAGATTTCTCTCTTCACATGCAGACGACGTTATTGTATTTTTATTCACTATTAATGCATGAATATTGATACATCCTAACCCAAGGACCGTCAACAGTGAAGACAAAATTACCACCTTTTATCGAACTCTACCGCCAGCTGATTGCCACACCATCGATCAGCGCCACTGACAGCGCGCTGGATCAGAGCAATGAAACTTTAATCAATTTGCTGGCGGGCTGGTTCCGCGATCTCGGCTTCAGCGTGGAAGTCCAGCCGGTGCCGGGCACGCGCCACAAATTCAACCTGCTGGCGCGCAGCGGCAGCGGCGCAGGTGGCCTGCTGCTGGCGGGCCATACCGACACCGTGCCGTACGACGACGGCCGCTGGACGCGCGATCCCTTCACCCTGACCGAACACGACAACAAGCTGTACGGCTTAGGCACCGCCGACATGAAAGGCTTCTTTGCCTTTATTCTTGATGCGCTGCGTGACGTTGACGTGACGAAGCTCAGCAAACCGCTGTACATCCTTGCCACCGCCGATGAAGAGACCACGATGGCCGGCGCGAAATACTTCTCTGAATCGACCCAGCTGCGGCCGGACTGCGCCATCATCGGCGAACCGACGTCGCTGAAACCGGTGCGCGCCCACAAAGGCCATCTGTCGCACGCCATCCGCATTCAGGGTCAGTCCGGTCATTCCAGCGATCCGGCGCGCGGCGTGAACGCGATCGAGCTGATGCATGAATCCATTACTCAGCTGATGCAGCTGCGTAATACGCTGAAAGAGCGCTATCACCACGACGGCTTCGCCATTCCATATCCGACCATGAACTTTGGCCATATCCACGGCGGCGACGCGGCGAACCGCATCTGCGCCTGCTGTGAGCTGCATATGGATATCCGTCCGCTGCCGGGACTGACGCTGAGCGATCTCGACGGTTTACTCAATGAAGCGCTGGCACCGGTGAGCGCGCGCTGGCCTGGCCGTCTGACCGTGGGTGAGCTGCATCCGCCGATTCCCGGTTACGAATGCCCGGCCGATCATGAACTGGTCAAAGTGGTGGAGAAGCTACTGGGCGTGCCGACAGAAGTGGTGAATTACTGCACCGAAGCGCCGTTTATCCAGCAGTTGTGCCCGACGCTGGTGTTAGGGCCTGGATCCATCAATCAGGCGCACCAGCCAGACGAGTTTATTGATACCGCATTTATTAAGCCGACTCATGCGCTTATCACTCAGGTTGTGCAGCATTTTTGCCACTGATTAACAATAGATGGGGCAATTCACTGTTAAAACAGTAAATTGCCCGGTCATTGTTCGGGATTTAATAATAAGAATAACTTATCTCGCTTCCTCTCAATTTAATTCTATGAATTTCCGGTAGTTAGCAGCGAATTATCGTCAATTTAAGTCAATTGACGAACAGGAAGAACCGTGGCTAGATAAAAGACGATGTTATGCCCGTTGGGTATAGAGGTTTTATATTTAAGACGATAAGGGTGTCAGGGTCAAATGAACGAACAATATTCCGCAATGCGAAGTAATGTCAGTATGCTCGGCAAACTGCTCGGGGATACGATAAAGGATGCACTGGGAGAGAACATCCTCGA
>NZ_JASEWO010000169.1:0-9585 GCF_030024295.1 Pantoea sp. Pa-EAmG | reverse complement strand
TCCTGCTCGGCGGTGCGCAGAAATATGCCGCAGAGATGCTGCAAAGCTTCAAAGAGTTCCCTCCACGTCAAAAACCCGGTTCCTTCACCGTTTCTGATGTACAGAAATTTATCGACGAAGGCAGTCCGGCCACGAATTAAATTCGCAGACCACAACCGGGCGTGTTCGCGCCCGGTTTACGGAGGCATCTATGAAGCACAGCACTACGCTGCCGGTTCGTCCTTTGCCCAGCGCCGTAAAGTACAGCGGTAAAGGTCCTGTTTATACCCGACGCTTCCACGTGATGGCCAAACCCACTGGCTCACGCTGCAATATCGACTGCAATTACTGTTTTTACCTGCACAAAGAGCAACTGCTGCATCAGGATCACAGCGGCATGAGCGATGAAGTCCTCGAAGCCTTCGTGCGCCAATACATTGACAGCCAGGATGGCGATCGCGTGGTGTTCTCATGGCAAGGCGGCGAACCAACGCTGATGGGATTAGGCTGGTTTGAAAAAGTGGTAGCACTACAGCGTCAGTATCAGAAACCAGGGCAGCGGATTGAAAACGATCTGCAAACCAACGGAATTTTAATCAACGACCATTGGGCCAAATTTCTAAAAGAGCACCATTTTCTGGTGGGATTATCGATTGATGGCCCACGCGAACTGCACGACCGTTATCGCGTCACGCGCAGCGGCAAACCCACGTTCGACAAGGTCATGGAAGGCGTCGCCGCATTAAAACGTCACGGCGTGCCTTTCAACGCGCTGGTCACGGTCAATCGCACCAACGCGCGCTTCCCGCTGGAGGTTTATCGTTTCCTGACGCGTGAACTCGGTGCGACCTACATCCAGTTTAATCCCTGCGTTGAACCCGTGGACTTCAAGCAGACCGCTCCGCAGTTCTGGCACGATGATTCGATTCCCATTACTGGCACCCGTCGGGCGAAACCCGGCGATTTGGATTCCATCGTCACCGACTGGTCGGTCGATCCCGAGGATTGGGGAAAATTCCTGATTGCGACCTTTGAAGAGTGGGTGAATAACGACTTAGGCCGCGTGCAAGTCAACCTGTTTGAAACGGCGGTGGCGCAAACTATGGGTATGCCCGGCCAGATCTGCGTGACCTCTGAATTCTGCGGTAAAGGGTTGGCGATTGAGAAAAACGGCGATATCTACTCCTGCGATCACTACGTCTACCCGGAATATCAACTCGGCAATATTAAGCACACCAAACTCGGCAGTATGGCGTTTTCCGAGCGACAGAAAGCCTTTGGCATGGGTAAACGCGACACCCTGCCCGCCGCCTGCAAACGCTGTCCTTATCTGAAGTTGTGCTGGGGCGAATGCCCTAAAAATCGCATCGTACGCAGTGAGGAAGGTGAATTAGGTTTGAATTACCTCTGTCCTGGTATCAAAGCCTTTTTCGACTTTTCACAGCCGATTCTGGTGGGCATTGCCACGCTGTTGCAACCGCAACGCACGGAGGCTGAACATGACGCTGCGCGATAAACTTCTGGCGCTGGAAAGCGACATGAATCAACAGGTACTGGGTCAAGAGGAGCTGGTGCGAATGTTGATTATTACCCTGTTATGCGATGGACACGTGCTGCTGGAGGGTTTGCCCGGTCTGGCGAAAACCCGCGCCGTGCGTGAACTGGCACGCCATCTCGATGGGGAGTTTAAACGTATTCAGTTCACACCGGATCTCCTGCCGTCCGACATAACCGGCAGCGAAATCTATCAGCAGAATGCCGTGCGGGAAGAAGACCAGTTTCGTTTCCGTCCGGGCCCGGTGTTTGGCAATGTGATTCTGGCCGACGAGATTAACCGTGCCTCGGCGCGGGTACAGTCGGCGCTGCTGGAGGCGATGGAAGAACGACATGTAACAGTGGCCGGAAAAAGCTGGCCGCTGCCCGGCGTGTTTATGGTGTTAGCCACGCAAAACCCGGTGGATCAGGAAGGTACCTGGCCCTTACCTGAAGCGCAACTGGATCGCTTTTTAATGAAAGTACTGGTGGATTATCCGTCAAAAGAGAATGAACAACGCGTGATGCAGTTAGTGCGCGCCGAGCAACAGTCAAAATATCAGGGTGTAACTACCACGAACCATCAGCCTGACGCCGCACGTTTAAGCCAGCAGGAGATAGCAACCTGCTGGCAGGCGATCTCTGATGTTTACGTGGCGCCAACCATCGAAAGCTATATCGTTTCATTGGTGGAGATGACGCGCCATCCCGCGCAGATCGGTGACACCTTTGCCAGTTATGTCGCGCTGGGAGTCAGCCCGCGCGGCACGCTGGCACTGGATCGCGCCGGGCGTGCGCAGGCCTGGCTGGAGGGACGCGATGCGGTGCTGCCGGCTGATATTCAACGCGTCGCCCCTGCGGTGTTACGCCATCGTCTGATGTTGAGCTATCAGGCCAGCGCCGAGCGCGTCACTGCCGATGACGTGGTGAAGATGCTGTTAGATACAGTGGTGGCCTGATGGATGAATCGATCACCGTTACAATGCCAGGTTTACTGGCGCTGGCCGCCGATGCACATCAATTCGCAAATCCGCCGGGCCAGTTACCGCCTGGCGCGATGGCCGGTGAACGCGTGTCACGCCAGCAAGGGCGCGGCCTGAACTTCGACAGCTTACGTCGCTATCAGCCAGGCGATGATGTGCGCCTGATTGACTGGCAGGCCACGGCGCGATTACGCACGCCATGGATTCGCCTCTATAACGAAGAGAAAGAGCGTCCGGTGTTTATCTTGATCGATCAGCGTCTGGATATGTTTTTTGCCACGCGCGGCCAGATGAAGGCTGTTGCTGCTGCTCACATTGCGACCCTGCTCGCCTGGCGCTGCTGGCATGATGGCGATCGTCTCGGCTGTGCGTTGTTTAATGATGATGAGTTATCACTGCAACGCTGCCGTTCTCCTAAACTGGCGCTGCAACCGTTGCTGGCCGATATCGTGCGCTTTAATCAGGCGCTGCCATCACGCTACCCGCAGGAGCCCTCTTCCTCACTGGCCCTGCACGAAGTGCTGCAGCGTGCTCAGAGTCAGATCCCTACCGGTAGCTGGCTGGCGCTGATCAGTGATTTTCACGATCTGGATAAACACAGCGAAGCGCTGATCGCCGCGCTGCGCCGTCGTGCGGAGATCACGGCGTTTGTCATGCTGGACGATTTGCACTTGCGGCTGCCCGACAGTGGCAAACTGGCGGCCCGCTATCAGGATCAACATGTCGCTTTCGCCCTGACACCCGGTTTGCGCGACCAGATAAAAAATAGCGTCAGCGCGCGCCTGGCGCAGCAGCAAAACCGGCTATCGCGCCTGGGCGTGGAGGTCCGGCACATCGTGGTGGGCAATCCGCTGCTGGCGCAATTACTGCGGGGGGATGATCATGCTGGCAAAAGGCTTTAGCGTGCCTGCGCTGAAAAATCCCGATTTACCTCAGGCCGTTTCCTGGCTACCGCTGCCCAGCGGCTGGTGGTGGCTGCTCACGGTGCTGCTGGTGTGTTTATTGGCTTTCCTGCTGGTGCGTTCCGCGCGCTGGTATCGCAACCGCTGGCGCAGAGAAGCCCGCGTGGCGATCGGCCACACTACCGATGCCGATAGCTGGCTGGAGCTGATCAAACGTATTCATCTGGTACATCAGCCACGCACACTTATCAGTCAGCAAATCGATCCTGCGACAATTCTTCATGGCGTCAAACTAGATAGCGCGCTGCATCAGCAACTTTGCACCCGATATTGTCAACAAAACAATGCATTAAGCGAAGCCGATAATCAGCAGATGCGTCAGCAACTGAAACGTTGGCTGGAGGCACTTCCCGATGTCTGAACTGCTCAGCCGCATTGATTTTGCCTGGCCGTGGGCCTGGATTTTATTGCCACTGCCGCTGCTCGGCTATTTTTTGCCACCCGCCCGACCTCAGGTTGCGCAGGAAGTCAGAGTGCCTTTCTTGCCGCTGCTGATCGCAGAACTGGAACTGGATAACCCGCCACCCGCCCGTCGTCCACTCCAGACATTGCTGTTCTGGTGCAGCTGGATATTGCTGATCTGCGCATTAGCGCGGCCAGAGCTGCTACTTCCTCCACAGATCAAGACCCAACCGATGCGCAACTTAGTGTTGATTCTGGATGTCTCCGGCTCGATGGAAAAGAACGATGCAGGCAATGGCATCACTCGGTTACAGGCTGTGCAGCAATCGGTGCGCAACTTCGTGCAACAGCGAAAAGATGACCGCATCGGCCTGGTAATTTTTGCCAGTAGCGCCTGGCCGTTTGCGCCGATTAGTGAAGACAAATCGGCGTTGCTGGCACGGCTGGATCAGCTTTCCCCCGGCATGGTGGGCCAACAGACGGCCATCGGCGATGCGCTGGGCGTTGCCGTGAAACTGCTCGATAGCACTCTGGAACAGGACGCCAGCCGCATGGCGATTCTGTTGACGGACGGCAACGACACCGCCTCGCAGCTGCCACCGGCGATGGCCGCGCAGCTTGCTGCCGCCCACCATGTGCAGGTCGATACCATTGCATTCGGCGACCTGCAGGCCAGCGGCGACGATAAAGTGGATGTGGCGCTGATGCGAAATATTGCACAGGCCACAGGCGGCAGCGCATTTCAGGCGGCTAACACTGGCACGGCGCTGCAAAGCGTGTGGCAGGCGATCGATGCGCAAACGCCTGCCCAAGTGAAAACGCTGGGTTCCGCCCTGCGCCAGCCGCTGTTTGCCTGGCCGCTGGCCCTCGCCATGCTGCTGATGCTATCGATGTCCGTAGTGGGTCACCTGCGGGCGCGTGCCTCATGAACGCGTTCCACTTGCTGCATCCCTGGTGGCTCATCGGACTGCCGTTGTGCGTAGTGCTGGCCTGGTGGCTGCGTCAGTCAGACAGCCAGTGGGCGCGCATCCTGGATAAACCGTTTCATAGGCTGATTATCGGCCAGCGCCTGAAATCCCGAGTACTGCTCCCCTGGCTGCTGGCGCTGGGCTGCATAGCGCTGGCTGGACCCAGTTGGATGAAACAGTTGCCTGCCGATCAAATCCCGCAGAGCAATGTGATGGTGATCCTGCAACAGAATCTCAGCATGCTGGCGCAGGATCTGCCGCCTAATCGCCACGAACGTATGCAGCACAAGCTGGCATTGCTGATGGAGCAACTCCCCGGTAGCCGCTTTGGTTTAGTGGTTTACCGATCGGGCGCCTGGCTGACTACGCCTATGACCAGCGATCCGGCATTCTTCACCCTGTTTCTGCAGGCGCAGCAGCCCACGCTGTTGCCCGATGCGCAAGGTGATGGATTGCAGGCGGCCATGGCGCTGGCTGACAAAAATCTGCCACCCTCTCCACGCTCTATCCTGCTGATCGCCGACAACCTGAGTGCCACGGACGTCAACTGGCTCAGCACCTCGACCTTGCCCATCCAGCTCTGGGTGCCAGGCACGGCACGCGGCGGCGCGTTGCCAGAAGCGATCGCCCAGCGCGGTATTGATACCCGGCTCAACGTTGCACGTTTCAAGCAACTGCAACAGAGCGGTGTGTCTGTCACGCTGGCGACCACTGATGACGACGACCTGCAGGCTGTGCGAAATCACATCCAGCAAAACTTCATCAATCAGCAAAACGATCGCCAGGATCTTCCGTGGCTCAACAGCGGCTACTGGCTGATTCCGCTGATGCTGGTGCTTTCATTATTATGGCGGCGACAGCTGGCGCTGATGATAATCCTGATACCGCTGGCAACGCTTGCTCCACCCGCCCATGCCACCTTAGTGGATAGTTTTATCAGCCCGGACATGCAAGGACAGCGCGCGTTTGCCAAAGGCGATTACCGCTCAGCAGCCGCGCATTATCAGGATCCCTTCAGACGTGGTATCGCCTTCTACTATGCCGGAGAATTCGCTTCAGCCAGCGCTGCATTTCGTATGGTGCCTCCTTCACCTGAATCGTTGTTATGGATAGGCAACAGCGAGGCGCAGCAGAAGCACTGGCAGCAGGCATTAAATAGCTATGATCAGGCACTAAGCTTGCGACCTGACTGGGCGCTGGCGCAGCAAAACCGGGCCAGCATCGCCAACATCATCATGCAGCTTCGTCAGAAAGAGCGTGAACGGCAGGACGAGCAACGCAAAGAGCCGGATGAAACGCCTGACGCCATCAAAAAGGATTTAAAGAAAAATCAGGGAGTTAATCAGCAGGATATGCAGCCAATCCAGGTGGCACCGCAGGTCAATCAGTGGTATCAAAATCTGACGATTTCTCCCAGCGGCCTGCTTGAAAACCTTTATCGTTCGGAGACGCCATGAGAGCGCTGCTGCTTTGCCTGATTATCCTGGTGCTGCCGGTGCGCGCCGCCATGGATATCACCCGCGAACTGGTGGTGCCGGATCAGCTGGTACCGGGTCAACCGCTACGCGTGGCCATCACCTTCTGGACTGACAGCTGGTTCAATCCGCCCCCTCAATGGCCTGATTTTACGGTGGAGAATGGCGCGCTGCTGCCGACAAACGTCCCCAATCAGTTAGTGAACCGCAACGTGCAGGGCGTGAGCTGGAGCGGCATACGCATGGAACGTCAGCTGATGGCCTGGGATCAGGGCACGCTGCGCATCCCGTCGCTGGACGTCACGTTGCAATCCGCCGGACAGGTGCCGAAAACCGCCACACTTCCCGCGCTGGAAACCGCTGTAAACTGGCCGACCGACGTTGAGCAGCCGGACCGTTTCTTGCCCGCCGCCAGCCTCGCTCTGACGCAGAAAATCACTTTATATCGCGCAGTGAATGACAACACGCTGCATGTTGGTGATGTGATTGAACGCCAGATCACCTTGGGTGCACGGGATGTTATTGCGGCGCAAATCCCTGCGGTTCTTATCGATCTCCCCGGTTCAACTACGCAGAAACTTGCCGACGTAAACACCCCGCTGGTCGAAGGTCGCGATGAAATCGTCGGTACGCAGCGCGTCGAACGCCTGCGCTATTTGCCTGATACACCCGGCTCGCTGGTTCTGCCCGCGATAAAACTCCGCTGGTGGAACACCGTGCAACACCAGTGGCAGTGGGCAGAATTACCGGGGGCGCGTTATACCCTCCAACCCGCGCGCGCCGCCGGTGCTGAACAGACTCTGCAATCAACGCGCGCAATGCCCTGGTGGCAGGTTGCGTTGATTGTTGTCCTGATGATGGGATTCGCCGTCGCACTGTGGTTCACGCGCCCTCTGCTGTGGCGCGCGTTATGTTTTGCCGTTCGCGCCTGGCAACGCCTGTGGCATGTCACTGTTCTGCCTTCTTTGCTCCCTCACCCCAGGAGAAAGTCATGAACGTAAAATGTCTTTTAGCTGCACTGCTGTTGTGGCTGCCCTTCGCACAGGCTGATGATCTCTCTGCATGGCGGGATAGCGCAGCAAAGCACGCCATCGTACAGTGGGTTCAGGGCGCAACGCTCTCCGGCGGCAGTGCTTTTATTCCCGAAAATCAGCGTTATGTGGTGTTCGATAATGACGGTACCTTATGGCCTGAAGCGCCGCTGACCTTTCAACTGCAATTTGCGCTGGATGAAGTGAAGCGTCTCGCCCCTTCCCATCCGCAATGGCAGCAGGATCCTTTAGTGCAAGCCGTGTTGGCCGATGACAAAGCGGCATTGCTCAAGGCCGGAAAAAAGGGGTTGATGCATCTACTTGAACTGACGCACGCCAATATGACCACCGATGAATTTACGCAACGCGTGCAGCAGTGGGTCGACACTCAGCGTCATTCACGTTTCGGTTGCCGTTATGATGCACTGGGTTACCAGCCCATGCGTCAGTTGCTGGATTACCTGCGTAAAAATGGTTTCAAGACATGGATTGTTTCCGGCGGCGGTATCGATTTTATGCGGGTGCTGGCTGAGAAGATGTACGGCATACCAGCGGAAAACGTGATTGGCTCATTTTCACTGGCTGAATTCAGCCTGAGTGATAACGGCACTCAGTTGCGGAAAACAATGAACGGCGCGTTTTATGATGACGAGGCGGCAAAACCGGTGGCAATCCACCTGTTCATGGGCCATCGGCCGGTGGCTGCATTCGGCAACAGCGATGGCGATGTGCCGATGCTGCAATACACCTCATCCAACCCCAACGCGAAAACCTTCGGCTTATTAGTGCATCACACGGATGCACAGCGTGAATATGCCTACGACGCGCATCCTCCGGCCAGCGGCAAGCTCGTCTCCGGACTGACACTCGCTCCACGCTATGGCTGGACTATAGTGGATATGCAGCGCGACTGGCTTAACGTCTTTGACCCGACTTTGTGTAAGCCTGAATAACGTCTTATGGAGGCATGATGATGTGGAAAATTGGTTCTTGTTCACTGCTGGTGATGATCTCGTTTCTCGCGGTGGCGAAATCCCCTTACAGCAACCTATCCTATGCGTTGCGCGAGCAGCAGATCATTACTGACCTGCGCGCTCACTGCCATCTGGCGCAGGATATTCCTGACGAACGCATTAAGCAGGTGTTTCTCAACAGCGCGGACAATCATGATGCCATAGTGAGCGCGGCGGATGCGCTAAAAAAGAAAAATCAGGCGGGTTATCATCAGCACATCGAACAGGTGAGTTGCCCGAAACTGGCGATGTTTGCGCCCGCTAAACCTTAGTTTGTTGAGTGGTGATGTGCGATTCCTGAAGCGTCACCGCGCAATACCATTGCGTCCGGCTTGCTTGGCACGGTATAGCGCCGCGTCGGCTGCGGCGATAAGGGCCTTGGCTGGCGTATGGCCTGTTGAAACAGCGATGCCCATGCTGACGGTGACCACTGAACTAACGTCTGACGCAGCATGCGGGATCGCAGTGGCAATCAACCTGGCTTTAATGCGTTCAGCTACCGTCATAGCCTGTGACATTGCCGCTTCCGGCAGTAACAAAACAAACTCTTCACCGCCGTAACGCGCCACCAAATCCTCTGGTGTGCGCACAGAGAGATTAAGCACGTCGGCAATCTGGCTCAGACAACTGTCGCCGGCCTGATGACCATAGTGATCGTTAAAGCGTTTAAAGTAATCAACATCCAGCATGATGACAGCCAGAGGCTTCTGCTGAGACAGCATTAATGCCAGGTAATCATCGAGCACTCGTCGATTGGCCACCCCCGTTAAGGCATCCTGGTGTGCCAACATGTCCAGACGTGATATCAGCAACTGATTGTCACTGTGCCGCTGCCAGGCTAACGTAAACCATCGTTGCAGCAACAGACTGCCGGTGATCAGAATCACACCAAAGAACATCCAGATCAGCAGAAAATGGCTATTAATCCCCTGATTTAGATGCAAACTCGCCAGCAGCAGCGCCAGTAAAATCGGCATAATAAACAGGAATAATGCGAGGGGATAAACATACAGCGCAGCCATCGCGGACAGCATCAACATCACGCTGAACGGATAAGCAAACGGTAATTGCCACTCGGCAACAAACTGATAAGCACAGACTGACCAGAGCACACCTTGCCAGCACAACAAAATGGCAAGAATGAGTTTGCTGGTGGTTGGGGGTAATCGTTGGCTTTTAACGACCAGGATCGCAAACAGTACCAGGACAATAATGCACAGCATGGAACCGTCAACCACC
>NZ_JASEWO010000370.1:0-1000 GCF_030024295.1 Pantoea sp. Pa-EAmG | reverse complement strand
ATCCCTAAAGCGCGTATTAATTTAAAACTCGATTTACATACGGGGGGCGCGAGCAAGAAAACGGAGCTCCCCCTGAAATTGCTCGTGGCGGGCGACTTTAGTAACGGTCAGGAGTCTGCGTCTCTATCAGAGCGCAAAAAAGTTGATTTGAATAAAAATAATTTGGATTCAGTGTTGTCCGAATATTCCCCAAACGTCAGTCTGACCGTTAAAAACACGCTGGCTGATGACGGCAGCGAAGACAACATCAGCCTGACCTTCCGGAGCATGAAGGATTTCACCCCGGAGCAGGTTTCCCGGCAAATCCCTCAGCTGAAGGCAATGCTTTCCATGCGCAATCTGCTTCGCGATTTAAAAGCAAACCTGCTGGACACCCAGGCTTTCCGGAAAGAGCTGGAAAAAATTCTGCGCGACCCGGCGTTAAGCGCAGAACTTCGCTCAGAGCTGTCTGCCCTGGCCCCGAAACAGCCATAACGGTCACGATGATTTAACGGATTAATAAGGAAGATGTTGATGTCTGTAAAAAATGAGAATGCCGTAGGTGGCGAAAGCGTGGTGCTGGAACGTCCTGCTGCGGGTGGGGTTTACGCCTCCCTGTTTGAAAAAATCAACCTGAACCCGGTGGCTGAACTGAGCGCGCTGGATATCTGGCAGGACGCGCAGGCGATGTCGGATGCGACTGCGGATGAACGTTTAACGGCCGGCATGCAGGTGTTCCTGGAATGCCTGACTAAATCGGGCTCAAAGGTTGAAAAACTCGACAAAAACCTGATTGACCATCATATCTCGGAGCTGGACTACCAGATTAGCCGTCAGCTTGATGCTGTCATGCACAGCGACGAATTCCAGGCGGTAGAAAGCCTGTGGCGCGGTGTGAAATCGCTGGTCGACAAAACCGATTTTCGCCAGAACGTGAAGGTTGAACTGCTGGATATGTCCAAAGATGACCTGCGTCAGGACTTCGAAGACAGCCCGGAAATTATCCAGAGCGGCCTGTATA
>NZ_JASEWO010000168.1:0-9601 GCF_030024295.1 Pantoea sp. Pa-EAmG | reverse complement strand
CGTAGGTTGCCGCGCATCTTCATGCCAGTGGAGTTAAAACTGCGGCCAAATAGGGTGACCTGATCGTCAGACGTCACATCCTGGCTGACCAGATTAACCTGAGCATTATCCGTGATGATGCGCTCAAGCTGGGAATCCTGCGTCAATGTGTGTACTTCAACGTGGCCATAAAGATACAGCATACGATCTTTCGTCAGCTTTGCCTTGTTAGCACGAACCGACCACGTGGGCACTTTGTTTTCGTCGTAAGTGGTCATCACCGGATTATCGAACCAGCTCACTTCTTCGGCCGAAAAGTAGGTCACTTTATCCGAGACCAGCTTATAGGCCAGCGCACCCGTCGGGTTATACACCACGGTGCTGGAGTTGGCGCTGGTGTAGGTCGGCGCCTGATCGTTGGTCGCCACCGGCGTGGCGCTGTCGTCCTGGTTGGTAAGATTCCAGCCGATCAGCACCAGGGCGATCAGCGCCAGAATCAGCGTTATCCAACGCCTGCTTTTACTCATACTGATTGCCCTTTGGCATCCTCAAATTTGTTCTGCGCCAGCAAAATCAGGTCGCATAGCTCACGTACTGCACCGCGACCGCCAGCAATGCGCGTCACGTAATGCGCGCGCGGCAGTAACACCGGATGCGCATCGGCGACGGCCACGCTCAGACCCGCCTGTGCCATTACCGGCCAGTCGATCAGGTCGTCACCAATATACGCGACCTGGTCTGCCGATAGTGACAGTTTATCCAGGAGTTCGCGCCAGGCCAAAAGCTTATCCGACTGTCCCTGGTAAAGATGCGTAATGCCGAGCGTTTTACAGCGATCTTCCAGCAGTTTAGCGCGGCGGCCGGTAATAATAGCCACTTCGATGTCCGAGGTCAGCAGGCAGCGCACGCCGTAACCGTCGCGCACGTTAAAGGCCTTTAGCTCTTCACCGCTGTTGCCCATGTAAATCAGGCCGTCGGACATCACGCCGTCGACATCGCAAATCAGCAGGCGGATGTTGGCCGCCCGCGCCATCACGTCGGCGCTCACCGGGCCGTAGCAGGTGTTGACCATCGTGGTTTCAGCACTCATTGTTGTTTCCCGTTCAGACCACGCCAGCGCGCAGCATGTCATGCATATGTACCACACCGAGCAGGCGATCGTCATCGGCCACCAGCAGCGCAGTGATGTTTTTGTTTTGCATCAGATTAAGCGCGTCCACCGCCAGCAGGTTGGGGCGCACGCGAATCCCGCCGCGCGTCATTACATCCTGGATGCGGGCCGACTGGAAATCGATGCCCATATCGAAGATGCGGCGCAGGTCACCGTCCGTGAAAATCCCTTCGATTTTCATCAGGTCGTCGACAATCACCGTCAGGCCGAGGTTTTTGCGCGTGATCTCCAGCAGCGCGTCGCGCAGCGAGGCGTCGCGGGTGACGTGGGGAATTTCATCGCCGCTGTGCATAATGTCGCTGACGTGCAGCAGCAGTTTGCGCCCCAGTGCGCCGCCCGGGTGCGACAGCGCGAAATCTTCCTGCGTGAAGCCGCGCGCTTCCAGCAGCGCCACCGCCAGCGCATCGCCCATTACCAGCGTGGCGGTGGTGCTGGAGGTCGGTGCCAGCCCGAGCGGACAGGCTTCCTGCGGCACTTTCACGCATAAATGCACATCGGCAGCCCGGCCCATGGCGCTCTCCGGACGGCTGGTCAGGCAAATCAGCTGCACTTTCTGCCGTTTGAGCACCGGGATCAGCGCGAGGATTTCGCCCGACTCGCCGCTGTTCGAGATGGCGATCACCACATCATTGGTGCTGACCATGCCGAGATCGCCGTGGCTGGCTTCACCCGGGTGGACGAAGAACGCCGGCGTGCCGGTGCTGGCGAAGGTGGCGGCCATCTTCTTGCCGATATGGCCGGATTTGCCCATGCCCATCACCACCACTTTGCCACGGCAGGCAAAGATCATTTCGCAGGCGCGGCTGAAATCGGCGTTAATATACTGGTCGAGCTGTTCCAGCCCTTCGCGTTCAATGCGCAGTACCGCTTTACCTGCCTGCTGGAAGTCGAAATCCGGTTGCTGATGTGACATGGTCAGTCATCCTTAATAGCTTGCGATAAGCGTGGGGCTGAGCCACAGCCACAGCACCCACACGATAAATCCACCTAACAGCAGCGTGCCCGCTATGCGGCCGATGCGGCGCTTGCGCAGCAGGCACAGCAGGGCGAACAGCACGCTGACGCCCAGCATAATCCAGTAATCCCGCGCAAAGGCGTGCGCATCGATCGCGCCGGGATGCACCAGCGCCGGCAGGCCCAGCACAATCGCCAGATTGAAGATATTGGCGCCAATCAGGTTGCCGATGGCGATATCGTCCTCGCCTTTCAGCGCGCCGGCCAGCACCGTGGCCAGTTCCGGCAGGCTGGTACCGACAGCAATCAGCGTCAGTCCCATCACCAGTTCGCTAACGCCGAAGTAATCCGCAAACACCGTGGCGTTGTCGATCACCATGCGCGTCGACATCGGCAGAATAATCAGCGCCACCGCCAGCCAGAGAAACGCCACCGTATTGCCGTTTTCGTCACGCGGCAGCTCCGCCAGTTGTTCACGCGTCAGGGTGTCATTATTATCGCGCTCGGCCCGCCGGGCGATGCGGATCGCCACCAGCAGATAACCCAGCGCCAGCAGCAGCAGTGCTACGCCATCCAGCCGGCTGAGCTGGTTATCAAACAGCATGATGCCGCTGAGCAGTGAGACCAGCAGCAGCAGAGGGAGTTCGCGGCGAATCAGATTGGAGTGTACGGTTAAAGGGTGCAGCAGCGCAGCGCCACCAAGGATCAGCAGAATATTGGTGATGTTCGAGCCCAGCGCGGTACCCACGGCTAAATCCATCTGACCATGCTGCGCGGCAGAGAACGAGACGATCAGTTCCGGCAGTGAAGTGCCAATGCTCACCACCGTCATGCCAATGATCAACGGGGGAATGCCAAGGGATCGACACAGGATCGCGGCGCTGAACACCAGGCGGTCAGCTCCGTAAGCCAGTAAAATCAATCCGATAAACAGCAGGGCAGTGGCTACGAACATGAAAAATCCTTGATGGATAACGGTGCCGGCAAACCTTGTCCGACAGGTAAAAGCAGTGCGCGTGCGGAATCAGGCGCTGATTTTGACTGTCTGAGAGGCAAAAGTAAATTTTAAGGCCGTTTTCGCCACACCGGACGGGTAAGTTTCTGTAAAACTATCGTGCATTGTGGTTTACCAGGCTACCATCCACCACGTTAATTACGCCCGATCCGTTTAAAGAGGTAATGATGATCCAGCAGCAAACGAATCTGGTTGAGGTTCGTGGCGTCAGTTTTACGCGCGGCAATCGCACCATCTTCGACGACATTTCGCTGACCGTTCCGGCGGGCAAAGTCACGGCGATTATGGGCCCTTCCGGCATCGGTAAAACCACCCTGCTGCGCCTGATTGGCGGGCAGCTGCAGCCGGACAAAGGTGAGATCTGGTTTCGTGACCAGAACATTCCGACGCTGTCGCGCCGTAAGCTGTATGACGTGCGTAAAAAAATGAGCATGCTGTTCCAGTCCGGTGCGCTGTTCACCGACCTTAACGTCTATGAAAACGTTGCCTGGCCGCTGCGCGAACACACCCGGCTGCCAGCTGAATTGCTGCACAGCACGGTGATGATGAAGCTGGAAGCCGTCGGACTGCGCGGCGCAGCCCAGCTGATGCCGGCCGAACTCTCCGGCGGCATGGCGCGCCGGGCGGCGCTGGCGCGTGCAATTGCGCTGGAGCCGGAGCTGATCATGTTCGACGAACCCTTCGTCGGCCAGGATCCCATTACCATGGGCGTGCTGGTCAAGCTGATCGATGAGCTCAACCATTCGCTGGGCGTCACCTGCATTGTGGTTTCACACGACGTGCCGGAGGTCTTGAGCATTGCCGACCATGCCTATATTGTTGCCGGGCAAAAGATTATTGCTCAGGGTAGTGCGCCGCAGCTGAGGGAGAATCCCGATCCGCGCGTGCGCCAGTTTATTGAGGGTCATGCGGATGGTCCGGTGCCGTTCCGCTTCGCTGCCGGGGATTACCTCAGCGATCTGACCCGCACAGGGAGAAGCTAAACTGATGTGGTTACAGGCACTGGCGTCATTTGGGCGTCAGGGAATTAACACCTGTGCGGCCTTTGGCCGGGCGGGCTTAATGCTCTTCCATGCGCTGGTGGGTAAACCGGCGTTTCGTAAGCATGCGCCGCTGCTGGTGAAGCAGCTGTACAGCGTGGGCGTGCTGTCATTGCTGATCATTGTGGTCTCCGGCCTGTTCATTGGCATGGTGCTGGGGCTGCAGGGCTATCTGGTACTCACCACTTACAGTGCGGAAACCAGCCTGGGCATGCTGGTGGCGCTGTCGCTGCTGCGCGAACTGGGGCCGGTAGTCACCGCGCTGCTGTTTGCCGGGCGCGCCGGTTCGGCGCTCACTGCGGAAATTGGTCTGATGAAAGCCACTGAGCAGCTCTCCAGCATGGAGATGATGGCGGTTGATCCGCTGCGCCGCGTGGTGTCGCCGCGCTTCTGGGCCGGCTTTATCAGTATGCCGCTGCTGGCGCTGATCTTTACCGCGGTGGGCATTGCCGGTGGCGCGCTGGTCGGGGTGGCCTGGAAAGGCATCGACCCGGGTTTCTTCTGGTCGGCGATGCAGAACGCGGTCGATTTTCGTACCGATGTGATCAACTGCCTGATCAAGAGCGCGGTGTTTGCCATCACGGTGACCTGGATCGCGCTGTTCAATGGGTATGACGCCATCCCGACTTCGGAAGGGATCAGTCGCGCGACGACGCGTACCGTAGTCCATGCTTCGCTGGCGGTGCTTGGACTGGATTTTGTGCTGACGGCACTGATGTTTGGGAATTAATGCAATGCAAAGCAAAAAAAACGAAATCTGGGTTGGCGTGTTTATGCTGGCTGCGCTGCTGGCGCTGCTGTTCCTCAGCCTGCGCGTCGCCGATCTTAAATCGCTGGGTACTGAGCCAACGTGGAAGCTGTACGCCACCTTCGATAATATCGGCGGCCTGAAAGTCAGCTCACCGGTGAAAATTGGCGGCGTGGTGATTGGCCGCGTCACTGACATTTCACTGGATGACAAAACGCTGTCGCCGCGCGTCACCATGGACATCAGCGAACAGTATGCCAATAAAATTCCTGACACCAGCTCGCTGGCGATTCGCACCCAGGGTCTGCTGGGTGAGCAGTTCCTCGCGCTCAACTTAGGTTTTGACGATCCGGAGCTTGGCTCGGCGATGCTGAAAGATGGCGGCACGCTGCGGGATACCAAATCGGCGCTGGTGCTGGAAGACCTGATCGGCCAGTTCCTCTACAAGAGCGGCGACAACAAGGACAATGAGAAATCGTCGGGCGCCGCCAGCGCGAGCGCCCCGGCAGCACCTGCTACAACGGAATAACCCAGAGAGGTACAACACGATGTTAAAACGTTTCCTGATGGTGGCCCTGCTGGCCATCGCGCCGCTGGCGGCAAACGCAGCGGACGCCAACCAGAGCAATCCGTACAAGATGATGAACGAAGCGGCGGAGAAGACCTTTACCCGCCTGAAGAACGAACAGCCGAAGATTAAGCAGGATCCGAATTACCTGCGCGAAATCGTGCGCCAGGAGCTGCTGCCGTACGTGCAGATTAAATACGCGGGGGCGCTGGTACTGGGCCGTTACTACCGCGAAGCCACGCCGGCGCAGCGCGACGCCTACTTTGCCGCGTTTGGGGATTATCTGGCGCAGGCTTATGGTCAGGCGCTGGCGTTGTACCACGGCCAGACTTACCAGATTCAGCCTGAGCAGCCGATTGGCGATGCCAATATCGTGGCGATTCGCGTCACCATCATCGATCCCAACGGTCGTCCGCCGGTGCGCCTTGATTTCCAGTGGCGCAAGAACAGCCAGACCGGCAACTGGCAGGCTTATGACATGATTGCCGAAGGCATCAGCATGATCACCACCAAACAGAATGAGTGGAGCGATCTGCTGCGCACCAAAGGCATCGACGGCCTGACTGCGCAGCTGAAAACCTATGCCGCGCAGCCTATCACCCTGGACAAGCAGCAATAATGAGCGAACCGTTACGCTGGCAGCGCACTGCCAGCACGCTGGCCCTGAGCGGCAAACTGGACCGCGATACGCTGCTGGCGCTGTGGCAGGCGCGTGACAGCGCCATGGCCGGTATCACCACGATTGACGTGGCGGCGCTGGATCGGGTTGATTCTGCCGGGCTGGCGCTGCTGGTGCATCTGCGCGAAATCGCGCGGGCGCAGGGCACGACGCCGCTTTTCAGTGGCATCACCGATAAGCTCGACTCGTTAATCAAGCTGTACAACCTGCAGCAGATTATTGTTTCTGCGGAACAAATCGCCTGATTAACGGCGCTGCTGACAAAGCCCCTGTTTTTTTCAGGGGCTTTTGCGTATTTAAGAGTCAGGCGCTTTCCTCTAAGATATCCGCCTTATTATTATCAAGTGAAGCAATGAGCGATGGAAAATAGTGAAGTTCAGGCCGTGCTAATGCAGGCGCTGCCGTTAGAAGAAGTACATGTTCTCAGCAACGATGGCAGCCATTTCCAGGTCATTGCCGTGGGCGAAATGTTTGGCGAGCTGAGCCGCGTAAAGAAACAGCAGGCTGTGTACGCGCCGCTGATGGAATACATTGCGGATAACCGTATTCATGCGGTGTCCATCAAGACTTATACCCCAGCCGAGTGGGCGCGCGACCGTAAACTCAACGGTTTCTAAGCGCCACTCTGGCTGTTTTGTTGATAGATAATTGAGAGCCGTGTTAATGGACAAATTTCGTGTGCAAGGCCCCACCCGTTTAAGCGGTGAAGTGACCATTTCCGGGGCGAAGAATGCTGCGCTGCCGATTCTGTTTGCTGCGCTGCTGGCTGAAGAGCCGGTAGAGATTCAGAACGTGCCGAAGCTGCGTGACATCGATACCACCATGAAGCTGCTGAGCCTGCTCGGTGCGCGCGTGGAACGCAATGGTTCGGTCCACGTTGATGCGCGCGAAGTTAATGTCTTCAGTGCGCCGTACGATCTGGTGAAAACCATGCGCGCCTCCATCTGGGCGCTGGGGCCGCTGGTGGCGCGTTTTGGCCAGGGCCAGGTTTCTCTGCCGGGCGGCTGTGCGATTGGTGCGCGTCCGGTCGATCTGCACATTACCGGCCTGGAGCAGCTGGGTGCCGAGATCAAACTGGAAGAGGGCTATGTTAAAGCCTCTGTGGATGGTCGCCTGAAGGGCGCGCACATTGTGATGGATAAGGTCAGCGTGGGCGCGACCGTGACCATCATGAGCGCCGCAACGCTGGCGACGGGCACCACCATCATTGAAAACGCGGCGCGTGAACCGGAGATTGTCGACACGGCAAACTTCCTTAACACGCTGGGCGCGAAAATCAGCGGCGCCGGCACCGACAAAATCACCATCGAGGGCGTTGAGCGCCTCGGCGGCGGCGTCTATCGCGTGCTGCCGGACCGTATCGAAACCGGCACCTTCCTCGTGGCCGGCGCTATCTCGCGCGGCAAAGTGGTGTGCCGCAATGCGCAGCCAGACACGCTGGACGCCGTGCTGGCGAAACTGCGTGACGCGGGTGCGGAGATTGAAGTCGGTGAAGACTGGGTGAGCCTGGATATGCACGGCAAGCGTCCGAAAGCGGTTAACATCCGTACCGCACCGCACCCGGGTTTCCCGACCGACATGCAGGCGCAGTTTACGCTGCTCAACCTGGTGGCTGAAGGCACCGGCGTCATTACCGAGACCATCTTTGAAAACCGCTTCATGCACATCCCGGAGCTGATTCGTATGGGTGCGCACGCCGAAATCGAAAGCAACACCGCTATCTGTCACGGTGTTGAAACCTTGTCCGGCGCGCAGGTGATGGCGACCGATCTGCGTGCGTCAGCCAGTCTGGTACTGGCAGGCTGCATTGCAGAAGGTGCGACGCTGGTGGATCGTATCTACCACATCGATCGTGGCTACGAGCATATTGAAGACAAGCTGAAAGCGTTAGGCGCCAACATTGAGCGCGTCAGCGGCGAGTAATCCTTTGTCCTGATTGCCAGGCATGAAAACCAGTCACGACAGCGTGGCTGGTTTTTTTTTGCTTTATCCGCGTGAGACGATCTTTTTCAGATCCTGGGGCGATCGAATGCGTTTTTTACGATCCAGTAGACGCTGCGTGACCGGATCAAAATAGCGGCTGGGCCAGATCTCGGAAGGATGGACCTTCAGCGCCGTGGCGATCAGCCATTCACCTTTAGGCCAGGGGCGTGACAGCGCGTTGGCCAGCGTCGATGAACTGAGGCCAGATTGACGTGACAGGGCGGCCAGTGACGTACCGCGCTTGCGCAGGGCCGCAATGATATCTGCCGGATGCCAGTCTTCTCTCCTTGCATGCATAACTCTCTTCTCCGTGTCCGTGTTAGTGCTCCATCTCTGCAGCGCTGTGGCTCTCCTGCGCAGAGATAACTGGAAAAATCCGGATTTTTATAGCAAATAATTTCCATATGTTTCCAGTAATTGTTTTGCCTGTGCACGAAACTGCGCAGTTTTTCGCAAAAATGCTGCAAGGGAATGTAATCAGACGGGCAGAGCAGGGGAGAGAAATAAAAACGGGGCCGGACGGCCCCGTAGCAGGTCAGAAATCGCGCTGCACCGACATATGCGCCAGCGCTTCCAGTGCGCTGCGCCACGGCGTTTCTGGCAGTGCCTGTAGCGCCGCGATGGCTTTATCCGCCTCTTCTTCGGCGCGTTTGCGCGTCCATTCCAGCGAACCGGTTTGTTGCATTGCCGCCAGCACCGGCTCCAGCAGATGACGGCCATTACCTTCTTCGATCGCCTTGCGGATCATCTGCGCCTGCTCGGGCGTGCCGTTGTGCATGGCGTGCAGTAGCGGCAGCGTCGGCTTACCTTCGCTCAGATCGTCACCGGTATTTTTGCCCAGCGTCTCGCCGTCGGCGCTGTAATCCAGCAGATCGTCGATCAGCTGAAACGCCGTACCGAGATAGCGGCCATAATCCTGCAGCGCTTTCTCCTGCGCTGGCGTGGCCTCCGCGAGGATCGCCGAAGCCTGCGAAGCGGCTTCAAACAGGCGGGCGGTTTTGCTGTAGATCACCCGCATGTAGCTCTCTTCGGTGATATCCGGATCGTTGCAGTTCATCAGCTGCAGCACTTCCCCTTCGGCGATCACGTTCACCGCTTCGGACATCAGTGCAAGGATCTTCAGCGATCCCATGCTGGTCATCATCTGGAAGGCGCGGGTATAGATAAAATCCCCGACCAGCACGCTCGCCGCATTGCCGAACGCGGCGTTAGCGGTGGCTTTGCCACGGCGCATATCGGATTCATCCACCACATCATCGTGCAGCAGCGTCGCCGTGTGGATAAATTCGATCAGCGCCGCATTGGTCACATGCAGCGATCCCTGATAATTCAGCGCGCGTGCTGACAGCACCGCGATCATCGGACGGATGCGTTTGCCTCCCCCGCTGATGATGTAATAGCCCAACTGGTTAATCAGTGAGACATCTGAATTCAGCTGGTCGAGGATGGTCTGGTTGACGGCCG
>NZ_JASEWO010000167.1:0-9625 GCF_030024295.1 Pantoea sp. Pa-EAmG | reverse complement strand
CAAGCAACAGATGCGTATTATCCAGACTGGCCGGTTTTTAGCGGTCGGTCACATCCCGGCCATTCAGAGAGTTAAAGGGGTAGTCAGTGATCATGCGGGCTCCTGTGGGATTCAGCAGACAGAAGCGACACAAACGCAACGGGCATTAACAGCGCGCCAGATCAATAGTTGAGAATGATAGTTAATATCATTTAACTTGTTCGGAATAATCTTAAGCGTTACAGTAGGTGCCGTCCCTTACAGAGCTAACACCTTGATTGAGTGCCGGAGATAAGCGCCGGAGGGAATTTTCACAGGGCTGCAGGATGCAGCCACTGCTGAAAACCTTACAGCGGCCTGCGCGCCGCCAGCAAAAACAGCATCGGACGCTCGCGCTCCTCGTCCAGCGCCGGATTCTCCGCTACCTGCTGTACATCCGGACCCCACTCATCCAGCCGTTCAATCACCAGACCGGCGGCAATCAGCGCGTTTATCCACGTTGCCAGCTTGCGGTGCTGCTTCTTCACGCCAGCGGCAAACCAGTTGCTGACCCGTTCCCCTTCCTGCTGATACTGATTGACTGGCCAGCTGCGCTGCCCGGCATCATCAATGAACCACTCCTGCTGACGCGGAGCGGTATAAATTGGGTGCTCGCATGAAAACACCAGCGCGCCGCCGGGACGTAACGCATGAAAGATCGTGGCAAACAGGGCGTCGATATGGCTGAGATAGTGCAGCGCCAGCGAACTGTACACCACATCAAAGGTGCTGCTGAGCTGCAGGGTTTCGAGATCAGCGCGCTGGTAAGTGATGCCAGGCCGATCGGTCATGGCAGCGGCCTGCGCCAGCATTTTTTCTGACACATCCAGCCCCAGCACTTCACGCGCGCCTTGCTGTTGCGCGTAACGACAAAACCAGCCGTAGCCGCAGCCCAAATCCAGCACGCGCTGGTCACGCAGTTCAGGCAGCATGGCCCGCAGCGCGGGCCACTCGGGTGCGCCGTCCAGTCCGTTGACCGAACGCGGCAGGGTGGCGTAGCCAGCAAAAAAATCGGGGTTATCGTAGATATTCTGACTCATGGCGACTCCTTTCAATAAGACCCAAAGGAGTGTAAGCGTTTAGCGCGGTATGAAACACCGCTCAGCCAACAAAAAGCAGATGCACCAGGCGCGCGAGCGACTCCAGCAGCAGCAGGCTGCCAATAAAAATCATCACGAGGATGCCAACAAACTGTTTCCGACTGCTCACGCTGATGCCTCCGCGGCTACCCCTCACCGGACTATACTTTATGCCGGGTTTACTAAACTTCCAGTCAACCGGGGCAGATTACATGTTTTATCAGACGCTGCGTGCAAATAACTGGCGCAATATTTGGGTGGTCGGTGATTTGCACGGCTGCCGCGCGCAGCTTGATGCGCAGCTGCTGCGGCAGAGCTTTGATCGGCAACAGGATCTGCTGCTATCGGTCGGGGATTTAATCGACCGCGGGCCGGACAGCCTTGGCTGTCTGCAACTGCTGGAAGAGCCGTGGTTCCGCTGCGTGCGCGGTAATCACGAGCAGATGGCGCTCGATGCGCTGCAGGGCGACGATCCGATGCTGTGGATGATGAACGGCGGGGACTGGTTCTGGCAGCTGAGCGGTGCGCGGCTGATTGCCGCGCGTCATGCGCTGAAGCGCTGTGCCGAACTGCCGCTGATTTTACATCTGCAATTTGAGGAGCGCGTCATTGTCATTGCTCATGCCGACTATCCTGCCAGTGCCTACGCACTGGGACAGGATGTCGACTGGCATCAGGTCGTCTGGAGCCGCGACCGGCTCGCTCGCCATCAGCGCGGCCGTTCGCAACTGATCGCCGGTGCCAGTGCGTTCTACTTTGGCCATACGCCGCTGGAGCAGCCGCTTAACGCCGCTAATCAGCATTACATTGATACCGGCGCGGTATTTGGCAACCGGCTGACGCTGGTGCAGTTGCAGTAATGGTTGTTAACGGAACAGCCGGCCGTCGCGCACCAGTTCGCGCGGGTAGCTGTTTTTGATGCGGCTTCCGACGCGTTTCGCCAGGCCCAGCGGCTGCTGCTGGTAAGTGACAATCACTTCATCGCGCGCGGGCGGCGTGTCGGGATGGATATCCTGACCGCGATACCAGCTTTCCGCCTGCGCTTCGTCCAGTTCGAACGCCAGCGCGCTGTCCGGTTGCGCCAGCGCCACCACCGCTTCATGCTGCCAGCGAAAGCCTTTCGGGAAGGTTTCCGCCAGTTTGAGACCGATACGCGAGAAACGCACTTTGCTGAGCCAGCTCTCCAGCGCCGCCGGGAACAGCCACAGCTCTTTGTCGCGCTGCCACAGCGTCAGGCTCTCATCCCAGTGCAGTCCCACCTTGTGCGCGGCCTGCGCCACCTCCGCCACCAGCTTGCGGCTGGCGGGCGAGAAGGGCAGCTTGCCGAGTTTGTAGGTCGGCGCCGGCAATGGCGGCACGCTGGCAGTTTTGCGCAGCCGCGCGACGAAAAAGCCTTCGCTGTCGAAGATATGCGGGAACACGTGCAGGAAGCCTTCTGGCGTGAGCGCGCGTTCGGCGCCAGCGAACAAATCATTGAGCGGCACAATTTCCAGCGCCTGCGGATAGCGCTGCTGCAGCCAGGCAATCACCTGCTGGTTTTCGATAGTATTAAGCGTACAGGTCGAGTAAATCAGCGTGCCGCCCGGTTGCAGCGCGTGAAAAGCGCTGTCAATTAAATCGCGCTGGGTGGCGGCGATGGCCTCGGTGCTGGCCAGCGTCCAGTTGCGCAGCGCGTCAGCATCTTTGCGCACCACACCCTCGCCGGAGCAGGGCGCATCCAGCAGTATGGCATCGAACTGTTCCGGCAGTGCGGCACCAAAGACGCGCCCGTCAAAATGGGTCAGCGCCACATTGCTGACGCCGCAGCGGCTGATATTGGCATGCAGCACTTTCACCCGGCTGGCGGAGTATTCATTGGCGAGGATCGCGCCCTGATTGCGCATCAGCGCGGCCATCTGCGTGGTTTTAGAGCCCGGCGCAGCGGCCACGTCCATCACCTGGCGGGCATCCGGCGCGGCGTCAAACAGCGCGCTGACCGGCAGCATTGAGCTGGCTTCCTGAATATAGAACAGACCGCTGAGGTGTTCCGCGACGCTGCCGAGCGGCAGCGATTCGTCATCACGCGCAATCCAGAAGCCTTCCCGACACCACGGAATCGGCGTCAGCTGCCATCCATAGCCCGCCACGCGCGTGAGAAAATCCTCCACGCTGATTTTCAGCGTATTGACGCGCAGACTGCGGCGCAGCGGCTGCTGACTGATGGCGAGAAAGCGTTCGAGTTCGGCCTCGTCGGCCAGGCTGGCGCGCATCAGCGCGAGAAAATCTTCAGGAAAACGATCGGACACGGATATCTACCGGACTAACAAAGTGAGGGCGAAGTGTAACGCTGAGCCCGGCTCAGGTACAGCCGTGCGCAATATCCCTGACGCAAATAAGTCGGGCAGCCCGCAGGCTGCCCGTTGTCTCAGTTTGGCGATGGAATCGCCGTGCCCCAGTTGCGCCACTCTTTTGGCGCTTCATCCTGCAGCAGGAAGTGCTTGTCGGCACCGGCCTGCGGCGCCAGCGGCACCGTTGGTGGTGTGGCAAACTGGATGCCGCCGCGAATGAACTGCTGGAAGGTGCCGGTTTTCACCACGCCGCCAATCAGGCCAAAGTCGAGGTTATAACCGGAGGCCAGCCAGAACACCGAATTGTTACGCACCAGATGCTGATACTTCTTGCTGATGCGCAGCGCGATTTGCACGCGGTCGGCCATGTTGCCCAGCGAAGTACCGGTTACCGTGCCGACTTCTACACCGCGGAACAGCACCGGCGTGCCAATCGACAGCGATCCGGCTTCGGTGGTATCCACATAGATGTTCAGCCCGTTGAGGTAACGCGAGTCGGTAATGGTGCTCTCCTGCAGCTCAAAGCTGCGTGCCAGCGCGCCTTTGCCCGGGTCCACGTTCACATACGGCTGCAGCAGCGTTTCCAGGTGATTAACGCCGGCGGGCGAAATCTCCGGCGAGACGACAGAGAAGCGGCTGCCGATGCGCGCGAAGTCCTGCACATACTCCGGATAGAGCACTGCTTTCGCCACCACCTGGTTGTTATCCTGGCTCAGCGCCAGCGACTCCACCTGACCGACGTTGATGCCGAGGTAGCGGATTGGCATGCCGGCCGACAGTTTGCTGGCATCAAAGGTGTGCAGGGTAATCTGGCTGCCGACCGCACGCGCGGCGGTTTCTGACGGATAGAGTACGCGCTTAACGCCTTTCGCCGCCTGCGCGCCCGTCAGGTTATCAAAGCTGATTGCGCCTTTCAGCGCGCGGTTCAGCGGTGAAGCCTGCACGGTCAGACCGCTGCCGTTGAGCTGGACTTTGGCACCGCCTTCGGCCCAGAACACGCTTTCGCTGGTGAGCAGCTTGCGATACTGCGGCTGGATATGGACCGAAATCTCAAACGCATCGGCGCGCGGCACCACATCCACCACTTCACCGACCTGGAACTTGCGGTACAGCACCACCGAGCCGGCCTGTACATCCGGCAGGCTGTTGGCGGTCAGTTTGAGCGTGGTCGGCGGCTGATCGCCGGTAATGCCTTCCGCCGCGCGCTCTGAGTCGGCGTACAGCGGATAGCGGCTGGACGGCTGACCTTTCGCACCCGGCACCAGCCGGATACCGCCGTCGACCCATTCGCGCGCGCTGGCGCCCAGCACCTGCATGCCGTCGAGGCCAAATTTAACGTCGAGACGGCTGTTAACAATGAACTTACTGTCGGCGTGCACCAGTTGGCGGTGCTCCGGATTGATGGCCGCCACAAAGCTGATGCCGTTTTCATCCAGCCGGCGCGAAATAACCTGACCGATCTTCACGCCATACAGCATCACCGGCTGTCCGGCGTCGATACCGTAGGTTTCCGGCGCGCTGAGCTGAACGGTGAGCACATCCGGCTTCTGCAACAGCGTTTCGCTGGCCGGCAGCACGCTGAAGTGATCCTGCGGCTCACCTTCGCCCGGGACCAGTTCCAGCGTATTGCCGGTCAGCAGGCTGCTCAGGCTGGTGTCGGTCAGGCTGAGTTTCGGTGCGCGCATCTCAATCCGCGTGCCGCTGCGCATCAGGCCGGTAACGGAGGGATCGATCGTCAGCTCGCCGGACACTTTACCGCCCGGCAGCAGCGTCAGTTTGGTCAGAGTGCCCACTTCCAGCCCCTGATACATCAGCGGTGTGCTGTCGGCTTTCAGGTTGTCGCCGTTGGGCAGATCGAGCGAAATCAGCACGCCGCGCTGGCTGTGTGCCAGATCCGAATAGAGCTGATAGTTTTGATCGCTATTGGCCTGTTCGCCGCTTTCCGGCGAGTCAAAGGCAATCGCGCCATTCACCAGCGCGGCCAGGCTCTCCAGCTTCACTTTGGCGCCGCTCAGGCTGACATCGGCGTCAACGCCCGACACATTCCAGAAGCGGCTCTGTTTTTTTACCAGGTTGGTAAAGCGCCGCTCAATCAGCACATCGATGGTCACGCCATCAGTATTACCGTTGATGCTGTAGTCATAGACGCGGCCAACCGGAATTTTACGGTAATAGACCAGCGAACCGGTGTTGAGCGAGCCGAGATCGGGCGCGTGCAGGTGAATCAGCAGTTCGCCAGTGTTTACCCGGTATTTCGGCTGGGTATCCAGCGCGGTGAAGTGATCGCGCTCTTTGCCATCGCCGGGCATCATGCCGATGTAGTTACCGCCCACCAGCGCATCCAGCCCGGAGACGCCCGCCAGCGAGGCTTTTGGCGTCACCAGCCAGAACTGGGTGTTCTCCCGTAGCGCATCGCGCATGTCGCTCTTGATGCTGGCTTTGATCTTAATGCTGCGGTAGTCATCGCTCAGCACAATGCCCTGCACGGTGCCCACTTCCACGCCCTGATAGCGAATCGGCGTGCGGCCCGGCACGATGCCGTCCGCGGTCTGGAAGTTGATGGTGATGGTGGTGCCGCGCTCCTGATAATTGGTCCATAACAGCCAGCCGGCAATCAGCAGGGCGATAATGGGCAAAAGCCAGAACGGCGAAATCTTGCGTTTATTACGCAGATTAGCGCTAGTCGGTGTAGTCGGCGTTTCCTGTTGCATGTGCATCCCAGATCAGGCGGCTATCAAGCCACTCTACAGCCATAATGGTCAGGATGACTGCCGCGCCAAAGTAGAAGGCGGCAGGTCCCATGGTAAAAGCCAGCAGCTGGTCACGATTGACCAGCGACATGGTTAAAGCAATGACGAACAGATCCAGCATCGACCAGCGGCCCACCCAGGTGACGGCACGCAGCAGACGGATGCGGGTTTTCAAACCCTGTTCACACTTAAAATGGATGCTGAGCAACAGCGTCAGCATCACTAACACCTTGGTAAACGGCACCAGAATACTGGCGATAAACACCACCGCGGCCACCGGCACGTTACCGGAGGCGAGGCCAAGAATACCGGAGAAAATGGTGTCTTCGCGCCGCGCACCGTTGACGTACACCACCGAAATCGGCAGCAGGTTAGCCGGGATCAGCAGCACAATCGAGGCGATCAGCGCCGCCCAGGATTTTTGCAGGCTGTGGCGGCGGCGAAAATCGAGCGGCGTATGGCAGCGCGTGCAGCGTCCGCGTTCATCGGGCATACCGGTATGGTGGCAGTTCAGGCAAACCTGCCACCGCTCGGGCGGTTCGTGCGGCACCGACTGCGGGTAATAATGTTCCCACAGCTCCTCCACGTTGAGATGAATCAGCGTCAGCAGGCTCATAATGGTCAGCGCGATATAGGCGACCAGCCCGTAGCCGACCTCCAGCGCGGCATAATCCTGCACCTTAATCGATGCCACCGCCACGCCGACCAGATAGATATCCAGCATCACCCACTCTTTGAGTTTCTCCAGCATCAGCAGGACCGGACGCAGGTTCATGCCGAGCGCGTGGCCAATCCACAAATAGCAGATGCCGGCCACCAGCGTCACCGGCGCGCCAATGGTGCAAAACGCCACCATGGCGGCTGTCAGCACGTTGCCCTGTTGCGCCATCTGCAGCACGCCTTCCAGCAGGCTGGCGTTGATGCGCATGCCAAGCAGGCGGATATCCACCAGCGGCAGGCTGAAGGCGAACGGCATCAGTACGATCATCGTGACGGCCATGGCGGTAAGCCGCGTCATTGACCAGTCGCGACCGTTCCGAATACGGGCATGACAGCGCGGGCAATAAGCCGACTGATGCGATTTCACATCCGGTAAGGAAAAAAGGGTATCGCATTGCGGGCAACGCTGATAACGTGCGTGGGGCAACGTCTGGCTGATGGCGTGAATTTTCATAAATGACGCAAGGGGCCCATTGTTCGTTACAGTTACCGGCATGCGGAGCAGAGCACGTCTGTCTGCATCAATCTATGGTACGAGAATAGTCTCAAGCATAGCGTGCTAAGGGTATAGTAACTAACACAATGATTCACCTTGTGGGGTTGGATTATTAGTGCTTATTTTAACAACTGAGTGACAACAAGCTCACGACAGTGACGAGTTATGGTTAAACAATGAACAAAAAAGCCTTTTACGAGGATTTAAATCGCGATGTCCGCGCACTGTTAGCGGGCGAAACTTCTTTCCTGGCGGCGCTGGGCAACTGCAGTGCGCTGCTGTTTGAACGCCTGGAAGGAGTTAACTGGGCAGGCTTCTATCTGCTGACCGAGCCGGAGACGCTGGTGCTGGGTCCGTTCCAGGGCAAAATCGCCTGCGTCCGCATTCCGATGGGTAAAGGCGTATGTGGCACCGCGGTTGCGGAGGATAGTGTGCAGCGGGTTGAAGATGTGCACGCTTTCCCGGGGCACATTGCCTGCGACGCCGCCAGTAATGCGGAAATCGTGATTCCTCTGAAAGTGAATGGCACGATGGTCGGTGTTCTCGACATCGACAGTACGGTTTATTCTCGCTTCGATAGCGAGGATGAAGCGGGGCTGGTAGCCCTTACCGACGGGCTTTGTGCAGTGCTGGCGAACAGCGACATTGAAAAATTTCTTCAGCTGACGCGCAGCTAATCGACTGGATCACATAGCATTTGGCGATGTTGTCATTATAATGTCGCCTGTTCATGCCTGCTCTGGTCGGCAAACCCGTTGTAATCAGGAAATTTCATGGAAAATCAACCTAAGTTGAACAGCAGTAAAGAAGTCATCGCCTTTCTGGCGCAGCGTTTTCCGCACTGCTTTAGCGCCGAAGGTGAAGCGCGTCCGCTCAAAATCGGTATCTTTCAGGATCTGGTGGAGCGCGTTCAGGGCGAAAACAGCCTGAGCAAGACGCAACTGCGTTCGGCCTTACGCCTTTATACCTCAAGCTGGCGTTATCTTTACGGCATTAAAGCCGGTGCCACCCGTGTCGATCTCGACGGCAACGCCTGTGGCGTGCTGGATGAGCAGCACGTAGAACATGCGCGCAAGCAGCTGGAAGAAGCCAAAGCGCGCGTGCAGGCGCAGCGCGAGCAGCAAAAAGCGAAAAAACGTGAAGCCGGTGAAGAGACCGCTGAGCGTCGTCCGCGCAAGCCTGCTGCCCGTAAAGCGGCGGAGGGTGACGCACCGCGTAAGCCACGTCCACAGGCACCGCGTGCTGCGGCCGGTGAGCGTCAGGCTGCTCCGCGTCCACCGCGGGCAAAACCCGTCACTGACACTTCAACGTTGCAAGCGGGTCAAAACATCAAAGTCAAAGCAGGCAAAAGTGCAATGGACGCTACCATCCTGGAAATTACCAAAGATGGCGTCCGGGTCCAGCTCGCTTCCGGCCTGGCAATGATTGTGCGCGCAGAACACTTGCAGTTCTGAAACGGAGGCCCGACCCTGGCATGAACAGCATTTTTAAGATCGGTATGATCGCGGGCCTGCTGCTGGCAGGCCCCACCTTTGGCGCGGACAACATTACCCGCGCCGACCAGATTCCCCAGTTACACGAAGAAGCACAGCATCCTACCGTCAGTGAACGCGTCACTTCGCGTTTCACCCGCTCTCACTATCGTCAGTTCGATCTGAATCAGGATTTTTCGGCGAAAATTTTTGACCGCTACCTGAATCTGCTCGATTACAGCCATAACGTGCTGCTGGCGTCGGACGTGGCACAATTCGCCGACAAGAAAACCACGCTCGGTGATGAGTTGCGCAGCGGCAAGCTGGATGTGTTTTACGATCTTTATAATCTGGCGCAGAAGCGCCGCTTCGAGCGCTATCAGTATGCGCTCAGCGTGCTGAACCGCCCGATGAACTTCACCGGCAATGACACCATCGATATCGATCGTGCCAAAGCACCGTGGCCGAAAAGCACGGATGAGCTAAACGCGCTGTGGGATGCCAAGGTGAAGTATGACGAGCTGAGCCTGAAGCTGGCCGGGAAAGATGACAAAGAGATTCGCGAGACGCTGACCAAGCGCTACAACTTTGCCATCCGTCGTCTGGCACAAAGCAACAGCGAAGATGTGTTCCAGCTGGCGATGACCGCGTTCGCGCATGAAATCGACCCGCATACGAACTATCTGTCACCGCGCAACACCGAGCAGTTCAACACCGAAATGAGCCTGTCGCTGGAAGGTATCGGTGCCGTGCTGCAGATGGA
>NZ_JASEWO010000166.1:0-9657 GCF_030024295.1 Pantoea sp. Pa-EAmG | reverse complement strand
CCCTCTTCTAATGGCTTTACGCAAATAAAAGGAGCACATTCTTTTTGCACAAGGAGGTCATAATGAAAAATCGCAAATATCCCCGCCTGAAGCATTATAATTATCGTTCGGCAGGCGCCTATTTTTTAACGCTGGTGTGTCATCAGCGTCGCTCCTTATTTGGCGATATACATCTTGGCATAATGATAGCCTCGCCTTTAGGGAATATCGTTATCTCCGCCTGGAACGAGGTTCCGCGCCGGACGCGTTTCGCCACGCTTGATACATTTGCGCTGATGCCCAATCACTTCCATGCCATCCTGTGGTTACAGGAACGTAATGAACGCTCCATCAATCAAATAATTAATTTGTTTAAAGGCGGCGTCACGCGCCAGGCAGGATATAAAATCTGGCAACGCAGCTTCTACGATCGCGTTATCCGCAATGAAAACGAATTACTGCATATACGGCAATATATTATGGATAATGCAAAACGGTGGGAATCAGATCGATTGTATATTCCAGGTGCGCATTAATGCGCACCCTACAGTGAAACAGTAAATATGTAGCCCGGCGTTATCCCGGGCATAAGCAGGACGGCGCGCTAACCCTTGCTGTGCAGCAACTGGCTGGCGGTGTCGCTAATCACCTGCGCCATGCCGCGGTCGCCCTTCGCCATTGACGACATAAAAGCTTTGGCCTGCTTAAGCGTGATATGCGGCGGCAGCGGGGCCACTTCCGGATCGGTTTTCACCTCCAGCAACACCGGTCGGGTGGCGCTGAGCGCCTGCTGCCACGCCGCCGCCAGGTCTTCGGGCCGGTCGACATAGATGCCCTGCAAACCGAGGCTGTCGGCAAAACGCGCATACTGCACATCCGGCAGCTGCTGCGAAGCTTCAAAGCGTGGATTGCCTTCCATTACCCGCTGTTCCCAGGTGACCTGATTAAGATCCTGATTATTGAACACGCAGACAATCAGGCGCGGATCGGCCCACTGCTGCCAGTATTTCTGAATGGTGATCAGTTCGGCGAGGTTGTTCATCTGCATCGCCCCGTCGCCCACCAGCGCCACCACTGGCTGAGTGGGAAAGGCAAATTTCGCGGCGATAGCAAACGGGACGGCAGCGCCCATGCAAGCCAGCCCACCCGACAGCGTGGCGCGCTGGCCCTGCTTCACCCGATAATCGCGCGCAAACCAGTTGGCGCAAGAGCCCGAGTCCGAGGTGACAATTGCATCTTCCGGCAGCTGCGGGGACATCTCCCACACCACACGCTGCGGATTGACCGGGTTGGCGGGCGCCATGGCGCGCTGTTCCATCAACGTCCACCAGTCGCGCACCTGTACCGCGATCTCCTCCTGCCAGTGGCGATCCGCTTTATGCGTCAGTAACGGCAACAGCGCACGCAGGGTCTCTGCCGCGTCGCCATGCAGATTGACCTCGCACGGATAGCGCAGCCCCAGCATCGCCGGATCGATATCGATTTGTACCGCGCGCACTTTACCTTCCGGCGGCAGAAATTCGGTCCACGGAAAACCGCTGCCAATCATCAGTAAAGTGTCGCAATTCTGCATCAGCTCCCACGACGGTTTGGTGCCGAGCAGGCCAATCGAGCCGGTGACGAAAGGCGCATCGTCCGGCAGCACGTCTTTGCCCAGCAGCGCTTTGGCTACGCCCGCGCCGAGCAAATTGGCAATCTGCACCACTTCAACCGCAGCACCGCGCGCACCAGCACCAATCAGTACCGCAACTTTTTTGCCGGCGTTAAGTACCTCAGCGGCACGGCGCAAATCCTCGTCGTAGGGCACAATCTTCGGCCGCTGATAGCCCGGCCCGGAATGGGTAAATCCGTGCGCATGCTGCGGTGGCTGCCAGTTCTCATCCTGCAGATCTTTCGGCAGGATGATCACCGCGACGCCGTTCTGCGCTTTGGCAATGCGCACGCCACGATCGACCAGATGCTGGATCTGCGCCGGGGCTGCCGCTTCCTGCACAAAGTTCGCCACATCGGCGAAGATGCGGTCTAAATTCATCTCCTGCTGGTAGCTGGCGCCGCGTGCGGTGGTTTCCGCCTGGCCGGCAATCGCCAGCACCGGCGCGTGATCCATTTTGGCATCGTACAGGCCGGTCAGCAGATGGGTGGCACCGGGGCCGCCGGTCGACAGACAGACGCCGAGCTCACCGGTAAATTTGGCGTGACCAGCAGCCATAAAGGCCGCCATCTCTTCATGTCGCACCTGAATAAATTCGATGCCTGCACCGGCTTTATTGGCCCGCTGGATAGCGCCCAGCACGCCGTTGATGCCATCGCCCGGATAGCCATAAATGCGCGTGACGCCCCATGCCTGCAGGCGTTCAACAAAGAAATCGCTGGTTTTCTTGCTCATGACGGGCTCTCCCTTAGACGTTTGCAATAAACGTTAAGGGTAGCCGACGAAATGGAATGTGACAGATTACGCCTGTTCGGCGACGTTTGCCGCGTCTGGCTTAGAAATCTCCGCCGTTACGCTTAGTTAACCCAGCGCAGGCGAGACCAGCGCAAAGGTCTGCGGCCCGTTCGGTGCCGCCCGCCACGGTGTGCCGTGTACCATCGCATAAGGCGCATCGACCTGCGCCAGCCCAAGGTTGAGCAGCCACGCGCCGAGCCGGTCATCGGGCGTGTCGAGCCGGACAAACTGCTGCGTCAGATCCTGCATCAGCTGCGACACCAGCGCCTGCGCCGCCGCAACATCGTCAGCAATCACCGGACCGATAGTCCAGCCGTGTCCAAAGCGGCGGCGACTGGCAAACCCCTGCAACCTGCCCTGTGCATCCTGCAGCACCACGCTTTGCGCCAGCAACTGCTGATGCAGACGCGTGCGCCGCAGCCCGTTCGCCTGATAATCCAGTGCGTCGATGGCGGCGGCATCCGCTTCAACGGCCAGCCGCAGCGTCATGCCATCCGGTACGATTACCGCAGGCTGCTGCGCCAGCGCGCGCGTCTGGTGCTGCGCCACGCGATCGCAGGCCTGGAAGCCGAGCTTCTCATACAGCACCTGCCCCATATCGGTGGCGTGCAGCCGCACGTTGCAGCCGGAGAATTTTTCCAGCATTGCCTGCATCACCTGGCGGCCAATACCGCGTCCGCGCGCCTGTTCGCTCACAATCACCAGACCAATAGTGGCGGCATCCGGCCCCCAGCGCCAGCCAATCGCCCCGCCGAGATAGTCGCCCTGCGCCTCAATCACCACGCCTTCACCCAGGGCGATGAGCTGCTGCCAGTCTTCGCGGCGGTGCGCCCAGCCCAGTTGCTGAGTCAGGCGATAACCCGCTTCGGCGTCCGCGAGGGTCATGGCGCGCAATATCGTATTCATTCTGTTCTCCCTGAGAGGCGTTCTGCCCGCCAGCTTGCCACGTCCGTTTGGGGAAGCAAATAAAAAAGGCCCGCACCGGGCCAGAGAGGAAACTCAGATTTGGAAATCGATGGCGGGTTCGTCGTCGGTTTCGTAAGAGAGCGCCTGCCGTTTGATCTCTTCCAGTGACAGGTTAGCGTTACACAGTTCAAGGAACTGCCAGACGTAGTTGCGCTGGAGCTGGCCGCGCTTCAGCCCGAGCCACACGGTGTTGGCATCAAACAGATGGTGAGCATCGATCTTCACCAGGTCTTCGCCATCGTAAATATCGCACGCCTGATCGGCGAGGATACCGACGCCCAGCCCGAGTTCGACATAGGTTTTCACCACGTCAGAATCCTGCGCGCTGAGCACGATATCCGGGCGGAGGCCAGCCGCCTGGAAGGCGCGGTCCACGCGCGAGCGACCGGTAATCCCCTGACGATAGGTGATCAGCGGATGGCGGCTGAGGCTGGCGAGCGTGACCGGCTGATTCGCCAGCAGTTCGTGATCGTGCGGCACCAGCAGCGAGTGGTGCCAGCTGAACCATGGGAATGCCGCCAGGCTGGTGTTATTCACCAGCTGCTCCGAGGCGATGCCGACATCGGCCTCACCGGCCAGCAGCATGGCGACGATCTCCTGCGGTGAACCCTGATTGAGTTCCAGCCGCACGTTGGGATAGAGCTGGCGAAACGCTTTGATGACGCGCGGCAGGCTATAGCGCGCCTGGGTGTGCGTGGTGGCGATGGTCAGCACGCCGCTGGTTTCATTGGTAAACACATCCGCCAGCCGGCGCACTTTGCCGGCCTCATCAAGGATGCGTTCAGCAATGGTCAGCAGCGCTTTGCCCGGTTCGGTCATGCCTAACAGCCGCTTGCCACGACGAATGAAGATTTCCACGCCCAGTTCATCTTCCAGATCGCGAATATGCCGGCTCACCCCCGATTGCGAGGTAAACAACGTATTGGCGACTTCTGTCAGGTTGAATTCGCAACGGGCCGCTTCGCGTATAATTTTAAGTTGCTGGAAATTCACACCCTTTTCTCCTGTTTCCTGCCCTGTTTCGTCCATGTTATGAAGTTGGTGTGATTGCAACAAATAATAAAAAACGGTGTGTTATGCGCAATAGTAATAAGCGTGGGGTTGGGGATGGGTGCGATTTGCCGCCCTCACCCATGAGGAGAGAGCGGATCGCGCGAGATTGAGATGGCGTGCCGGGATAGATGGCCGCGCCAGACGGTTCCCTCTCCCCCAGGCGGGAGAGGGTTAGGGTGAGGGAAAAAACCTCTCTATCACCCCACTAACATCAGTTCGCGCTCCTCCACCATCGGCTTATTCAGCAGCGACAGCAGAATATTTTTGACCGCCTGCGCCGATGGCGACAGCGGCAGGCGCGCTGAGACGTTCAGCGACAGCGGCAGATTCAGCGATGGACTGTTAATGCGTGCCATCCACGCATGCGTTGAACTCACCAGCGCGCGTGCCGCCGATTCCGGCAGTACGGTAACGCCCATGCCGCTCGACACCGCCGCGGTTAAGGTCGAGATCGACTCAATTTCACCGATGATTTTTGCACTCAGGCGACGCAGCGAGAACGCTTCGTCCACGCGTTTGCGCACTGCGCTGTAGTCACGCGGCAGGAACAGGTTCATCTGCGCCACGTCAGCCAGATCCACCGTAGCACCCGGACAGGCCGTCGCCCCTACCAGATACAGCTCCTCTTTCATCAGCGGAATGCTGTTGATACCGGCAGTCGGCGCGCGATCGTACAGCACGGCCATATCCAGCTGGCCATTCATCACTTTCTCATTGAGTGAAGTGCCGCTGTTCTCGTGCAGATAGACCAGCACATCAGGATATTGCTCGCGCACCGTTTGCAGCAGCGGCATGGTGAGCGAAGAGGCTGCCGTGCCCGGCGCGAGGCCAATCGATACCTGACCATTGAGCGCCTGGCCAGCGTTGATTACCGCTGTCTGCGCCTGTTCGCACTGGCGCAGGATGGTGCGTGCGTGAGCATAAAGAATTTTACCGGCTTCGGTTGGCGTTACGCCGCGCTTGGTGCGGATCAGCAACTGCTGGTCGAGTTCGTTCTCCAGCGTCGCCACCTGTTGGCTGAGTGCAGGTTGTGCGATATGCAGGACTTCTGCTGCCTGCGTCAGGCTGCCGATATCGACGATTTTTACAAAGTATTTCAGTCGTCTTAAGTTCATATTGCCTCCGTCACGGATCCCCGAATGCCCAAATGATGAGTTCTCAGCCTGCTGGCTTGTGACAAAGAAATTGCAATATGCAGGCCAGGTTTGATCTTTACCCGGCGGGCACTGACCAGAATTTTCCTAACGAACGGGAAAATAAGCGTTTCTGATTACCCCGAATGGGTTAATAAGTGCCGCACATGACCCATAACGTTTATCCGCTGGCGATGACGCACCCTGATGGTGCAGCATTTGCGAGGCAGATGTGCAAAAAAGTGATGACTGCGCGTGCTGCTGTGGTGCAAAACGGGCAGAAAATGCACGGATTGCGGGGGCAGAAAGGAGAATAAAGAGAAATTGCGCGGTGGCTATCAGTGGGAAAACTTATTGTGTCTGACGATGCCGGCAGCCCGGCAGCGTGCAATTACCGCCTTAACCCTGCTCCTCTCCCGGAAGAGAGGAGCAGAACGGGTTAGCGTTTTTTGCGGTTGCGGTGCATATCAATTGAAACCGCCGCGACGATGATCATCCCTTTGATGATGTCCTGCACGTAAGCATCGACGCCAACAAAGGTAAAGCCACTTTTGATTAAACCGAGGATCACTGCGCCGATCAGCGTGCCGGTAATCCGCCCGACGCCGCCCATCAGGCTGCTGCCACCGATAACTGCGGCGGCGATGGCGTCGAGTTCATACGCCATGCCCATGCTCGACTGGCCGCTGCTGACGCGCGCCGCCAGCACCACTCCCGCCAGACCCGAGAGCGCCCCGGCGATGGTATACACGATGATCAGGTATTTATTAACGTTGATGCCCGACACTTTGGCGGAAGTCATGTTGCCGCCAATCGCATAGACATATTTGCCGTAGCGGGTGTGTTTGAGTGCGATGTGGAACAGGAAGGCGACCACCAGGAAGATAATCACCGGCATCGCGCCCTGACCGATGGAGGTGAAACCGTCCGACAGGAAGCTGATCGGGTTGCCCTGGGTATAATATTGTGCCAGACCGCGCGCCGACACCATCATACCAAGCGTGGCGATAAACGGCGGAATACCGGTTTTGGTGATCAATACGCCGTTGACCACGCCGCACAGCAGGCCGACGCCGATGCCGGCGACGATCGGGATGGCGGCAGGCAGATTGACCAGCGACGGATACATCGGCGACAGGCTGTCAGACGTCTGTGCCAGGCTGGCGGCAACCACCGCCGTCAGGGCGATAACCGAACCGGACGACAGGTCGATACCGGTAGTAATAATGACCTGGGTGACGCCGACGGCGATAATACCGATGATCGCTACCTGCAGCACAATCAGCACTAAACGGTTGGTGTTGAGCAAAAATGACTGGTCACGCACGTACCAGCCGGCTATTTCAAAAATCAGCGCAATGCCTAACATCACGACAAAGATGCCGGTGTCTTTCGGCAGTTTATGGCGCAGATTGCCGAAGAAAGAACTCTGTTCGGTGGCCTGCGGGGCCGTTACTTTTACGTTACTCATAGGGGTCTCGTGCCTCACTCGGATGCCAACGACAAAATGGTTTCCTGGTCGGCCTCTTCTTTATCGAGGATGCCGGTTATACGTCCGCCGTGCATCACCATCACCCGGTCGCTCATGCCGAGAATCTCCGGCAGCTCAGAGGACACCATGATGATGGCCACGCCACGGTTAGCCAGTTCACTGATCAGGCGGTAGATTTCGGCTTTAGCGCCAACATCAATGCCGCGGGTTGGTTCATCGAGGATCAGAATCTTCGGTTGCGCCAGCAGCCAGCGCGCAATCAGCACCTTCTGCTGGTTACCGCCACTGAGGTTATTGATGATCTGATCCATGGTCGGCGTTTTAATATTGAGTTTGCGGATCTGCTCCATGCAGTCCTGCGCCATCTTCATGTGGCTAACGAAACCGCTTTTGCCGATGTAATCGGGCATATTGACGATGCTCATGTTCTCCAGCACTGACAACACCAGAAACAGCCCGGACTTTTTACGGTCTTCGGTGAGAAATGCCATGCCCTTCTCAATCGCCGTTGAGGGCGAATCGATTTTCACCGGCACACCATCAATCAGCACTTCACCGCTGTCGAAGCTTTCCATGCCGAACAGGCTCTCCATCACCTCGCTGCGTCCGGCACCCACCAGCCCGGCCACGCCGAGGATCTCGCCTTTGCGCACGCTGAAGCTGACATCGGTAAAGCGATCTTTGCAGGTCAGATTGCGCACCGTCAGCACTTCTTCGCCGATGGCACTGTTGAATTTAGGGAACAGCTGCGTCAGTTCGCGTCCCACCATCTGGGTGATCAGCGACTGACGGGTAAAGGCGGTGGTGCTGTTGCTGCCGACCCAGGTGCCGTCGCGGAAGATGCTGATCTCATCGGTGATGGCGAAAATTTCATCCATTTTATGGCTGATATAGATGATGGCTTTGCCCTGGGCACGCAGGTCGCGGATGATGGTGAACAGATGCGCCACTTCAGTTTCCGTCAGCGCCGAGGTAGGTTCATCCATAATCACGATGTCGGAGTTCCACGACACCGCTTTGGCAATTTCCACCATCTGCTGGGACGCAATGCTGAGCTCGCCGACCAGCCGATCGGCTTTCAGACGGATATTCAGCTTGTTAAGCAGTTCCTGCGTCTGCTGATTGAGCTTGCCGTGATCGACAAAGCCGTATTTCATCGGTTCACGACCGAGCCAGATATTCTCTGCCACGGTCATGTAAGGCACCAGATTCAGCTCCTGGTGAATCATGGAAATGCCGGAACGCAGCGCGTCCATGGTGTCCTGAAACTGCACTGGCTCCCCTTTAATGCGGATGGTGCCCTTATCGGGACGATACATCCCGATAAGGCATTTCATTAAAGTGGATTTGCCCGCGCCATTTTCACCCATCAGGGCATGTACCGACCCCGGTTTAATGCGTAGTGAGACATTGTCGAGTGCCTTCACTCCGGGGAAGAACTTGCTGATGCCTTCGGCTTCAAGCGCAAAAGCGGTCATACATCACCTCCGTACGGCTAAGTCGGTTACGGTTTATTTCTGGTTCTGACTGGCAAATTTTTCGTAGTTATCTTTGGTGATCAACTGGAACGGGATATCGACCACTTTCTGCACTTTCTCGCCGTTAATCAGCTTGACCGCCGTCTGTACCGCGCCTTCACCCTGACCTTTCGCATCCTGGAACACCGTGGCGACCATTTTGTCGTTCTTGATCATCTGCAGTGCATCCGGTGTACCATCCACACCGGCGACCAGAATGTGATTCGGGTTTTTGCCCAGCGCCTGCAGCGCACCGATCGCCATTTCATCGTTGTTAGAAGCAATGGCCTGAATGTCATCGCCGGCGGTCAGCCAGTTACTCACCACGTCCACCGCATCATTACGGGTGAATTTGGCGGTCTGTTTCTGTACCACTTTAATGCCCGGATATTTGGCGACCACCGCTTCCACGCCTTTGGTGCGTTCACGGGTTGATTCGTTAGCCAGGTCACCCAGCAGAATCGCCACGTTGCCTTTGCCGTTCATCTTTTTCGCCAGCGCTTCCATCTGCAGACGGCCTGCCAGTTCAGAATCCGAACCGACAAACGCCATTTTGTCTTTCAGCTCACCCGATGGTTTGCGGTTGACGAATACCAGCGGCACGCCGGCCTTAGCGGCGGCATCCACCAGCGGTTTCACCGCGTTGGTATCGACCGGGTTCACGATGATGGCGTCAACACCCTGACCAATGAAGTTCTGCACCTGCTGCAGCTGCTGGGCCACGTCGCCTTTGGCGTCTTCTACCTGGCCTTTGATATTGTCTTTTTGCATCTCTTTCTGCATGGCTGTGCGCAGGATGGTGAGGAAGTTGTCATCAAACAGCGCCATAGAAACGCCCAGCTGGATATTTGTTAACGTGCTCAGGTTGGCTGAGTCCGCGAATGAAAAATATCTTTTACATTCACTCAACGTCGCTGGCGTTTTTTTTCTGTTCGTAGAGGTAAGGCTTCTGGTCTGACGCTATCGGTACCGTGCTGCTCCTTTTTTCAACATCTTCCTTATCAATATGTTACTTTCGCAAGAAGCATCGAGCGGACAAAACTCGTTTCGGGCGTGATGATAAGCAGTTCA
>NZ_JASEWO010000369.1:0-1011 GCF_030024295.1 Pantoea sp. Pa-EAmG | reverse complement strand
TGTGTCCTGGTCTAGGCGTTCACGGTATGAGCCTTTTTTGTCACGCACAATGCACTTCAAATAGTGAGCAAAGCGGCAGCAGGCAAACATATACGGCAGACGCGCCGCCAGACGCGCATTGGCGGTAGCGTCGGCATCGTGGTATTCCGCCGGTTTCTGCAATGACTGCGCACCAATAAAGGCCGCGAAGTCCGAATTTTTACGATGTACCAGTGGCATAAAACCGTTTTTCGCCAGCTCCGCTTCACGACGATCGCTGATGGCGATCTCAGTTGGACATTTCATGTCCACACCACCATCGTCACTCGGGAAGGTATGGCACGGTAAGTTTTCTACCGCCCCGCCCGATTCCACACCACGGATTGAGGTGCACCAGCCGTACTCTTTGAAGGAACGGTTGATGTTGGCTGCCATCGCATAGGCGGCGTTACTCCAGGCGTAATTGCCATGATCAGAGCCATCCGTTTGCTCTTCAAAATCATAACTGTCCACCGGATTAGTACGGATACCGTATGGCAGACGAGCAAGGAAACGTGGCATCACCAGGCCGAGATAACGTGAATCCTCTGATTCACGCAGACTGCGCCAGGCAGCATATTCAGTGTTCTGGAAAATCTTGGTCAAATCGCGTGGATTCGCTAGTTCCTGCCATGACTCCATCTGCATGACTTCGGGTGCCGCACCGGTAATAAACGGACAGTGTGCCGCTGCGCCAATACGTGCCATCTCTCCCAGCAACTCCACATCCTGTGGGCCATGATCAAAGTAGTAATCACCGACCAGGCAACCGAAAGGTTCGCCACCAAACTGGCCGTATTCCTGCTCGTAGATTTTCTTGAACAGCGGGCTGCGATCCCAGCCCACACCTTTGTAACGTTTCAGGGTACGTCCCAGCTCCTGCTTGGAAATACTCATAAAGCGAATTTTAAGCATCTCATCGGTTTCGGTGTTGTTCACCAGATAACTCAGGCCACGCCACGCGCTTTCCAGTTTTTGGAAATCCTGGTGGTG
>NZ_JASEWO010000368.1:0-1014 GCF_030024295.1 Pantoea sp. Pa-EAmG | reverse complement strand
CATGATCGCCGGGATCCGCGCCATTATCGCTTCGATGCTGCAATCCTTTAATCCAGATCAGCTAGAGGAAGAGGCGCGTCAAGCGGGATCGGTTTCTCGTCTGGGATTGCCCGGTAGCCGTAAAGCTGCCCTGTGGGAACACTTCGTGGAGCGTTATGGCGAAACGGCAGGCGAGATTGAAGACGATTTCCACACCCTGTTTGGTGAAGCTTTCCTTCACGCCTATGACCTGGAAGTCAATCAGTACAAAGACTCACAAACCCACACGGATGAGACATGAATATCACTATTGCTTCCACGTCGAATCAGGGCGACCGCGCCAGCAATCAAGATCAAACCGGTGACATCATCGGTAAACGTTCAGCCTGTTTTGTCGTCTGTGATGGCGTGGCCGGATTCCCCGGCGGTGACGTTGCGGCAGAGATTGCTCGCACCAGTTTGGTGGAGGCGTTCGATGGCAACGCTCACCTGAATGCCCAGTCCATCCGGGACTATGTGAATCACGCTAACCACTCTATTCGTCAGCAGCAGAAAGCCAATAGCCAACACAGCCGTATGGGTACGACGTTGGTGAGCTTGTTTATCGACCGTGATTACGAACTGGCTTATTGGGCGCATGCGGGCGATAGCCGTTTATACCTTTTTCGTCGTGGATATCTGTATCACGTCACTACCGATCACAGCCTGGTGCAGCAAATGAAAGATGCCGGTCACCAGACCGAAGGGATCAACAGCAATCTGCTCTATTTTGCTTTGGGGATGGGCGATGAACAGCGAGATGCCAGTTACAGCGATGTGATTGCAATTGAAGATGGCGATGCGTTTTTGCTGTGCACCGATGGTTTTTGGCATGGCGTGACATTGGAGCAGATGCAGCAGTCATTGCACATGGTGAATACGCCAGAAGAGTGGCTCACCCTGATGCAGCAAATCATTAAAAACAGTCAACCGGAACAAGGCCAGCAGGATAACTTCAGCGCGCTGGCCGTCTGGATTGGCTCACCGCAGGACACC
>NZ_JASEWO010000367.1:0-1025 GCF_030024295.1 Pantoea sp. Pa-EAmG | reverse complement strand
TTAATCAGTGAGACATCTGAATTCAGCTGGTCGAGGATGGTCTGGTTGACGGCCGCCATGTCCTGCGCGGTTAATTCATTAATCTGTTCTAAGTTCATTCGTCTGTTCAGCTTTGACTCGTTTTTTGCATGGTAAGCGCTTTTACACAGCGTGAGTTCAGGTAATCTGTTACTGATTGTACTTGAAAAATCGGGCTTAGAAACATTTGCATTCGTTCTGCGCTTTTTTTCTGCAAGAGAGTGCAAAGTGCTCTTGTCTTCTCCTGGAGATTTGCGTAGAATTCGCGCCCTATTGTGAATATTTATCGCGCCGCCTGATGAATAGAAAGGCATGCGCAGAAGCGGAGTTTTATATGTACGCGGTTTTCCAAAGTGGTGGTAAACAACACCGAGTAAGCGAAGGTCAGACCGTTCGCCTGGAAAAGCTGGACATCGCAACCGGTGAAACCATCGAGTTCGACCAGGTTCTGATGATTGCAAATGGCGAAGACGTGAAAATCGGCGCGCCACTGGTATCAGGCGGTGTGATCAAGGCAGAAGTTGTTGCTCACGGTCGTGGCGAGAAAATTAAGATCGTTAAGTTTCGTCGTCGTAAACACTACCGTAAGCAAGCTGGTCACCGTCAGTGGTTCACTGATGTGAAAATCACTGTGATCGGCGCGTAAGAGGAGATCTGACAAATGGCACATAAAAAGGCTGGTGGCTCGACTCGTAACGGTCGCGACTCCAATGCAAAACGTCTGGGTGTTAAGCGTTTCGGTGGTGAATCTGTTCTGGCAGGTAGCATCATCGTTCGTCAGCGTGGCACTAAATTCCACGCAGGTACCAATGTAGGTTGTGGTCGTGACCACACCCTGTTTGCTACCGCAGACGGCAAAGTACAATTCGAAGTTAAAGGTCCAAACAACCGTAAGTACATCAGCATCGTTGCTGAATAAGGTTGTTGTGCCGCAGACGGTTAACGTCTGAACACACGAATGGAAGGCCCCGCAGCTTTGCGGGGCTTTTTACATTCTGCCGCAGGTT
>NZ_JASEWO010000165.1:0-9772 GCF_030024295.1 Pantoea sp. Pa-EAmG | reverse complement strand
TGCTGAGCCGCCTGCGTTGCCGCTTTGCCGTCTCAGTGGTGGCGCATTATAGGGACTTCGTTTCGCCTGACAAGCGCTAATTTGCAGTTTTTGCGCGACCGCTCACTTTCCAGGCAACACGTTGCAAAAACCAGCTGATTCTTGCGAAACAGCATAAAAAAACGGGCCCTGAGGCCCGTTTTTGTCACGTTGCGTTATTGGTGCGCGACGATGGCATCGTCCTGCACATCCATTTCGATAGTTTTTCCCGGAACCAGCGCGCCAGACAAAATCTTCTGCGCCAGCGGGTTTTCAATCTGCTGCTGAATAGCCCGCTTCAATGGCCGCGCGCCGTAAACCGGATCGTAACCATTTTCGCCCAGCAGTTTCAGCGCCGCGTCGGAAATGTGCAGCTGATAACCGCGCTCTTCCAGACGCTGATACAGCCGCTGCAGCTGAATCTGCGCAATCGAGGCAATATGTTTTTCACCCAGCGGATGGAATACCACCACCTCATCAATACGGTTGATAAACTCCGGACGGAAATGGTGTCCGACGACCGTCATCACCACATCTTTCATTTCCGCGTAATCAAGCGCGCCGAAACGTTCCTGAATCAGATCCGAACCGAGGTTAGATGTCATGATCACCACGGTATTGCGGAAGTCCACGGTGCGCCCCTGACCATCGGTCAGACGCCCATCATCCAGCACCTGCAGCAGAATGTTGAACACATCCGGATGCGCTTTTTCCACCTCATCCAGCAAAATCACCGAGTAAGGGCGACGACGCACCGCCTCTGTCAGGTAACCGCCCTCTTCATAACCGACGTAGCCCGGAGGTGCCCCGACCAGACGCGACACCGAATGTTTCTCCATGAATTCCGACATATCGATACGCACCATCGCGTCGTCGCTATCGAACAGGAAATTAGCCAGCGCCTTACACAGCTCGGTTTTACCGACACCGGTCGGTCCAAGGAACAGGAACGATCCGATTGGCCGGTTCGGGTCAGACAAACCGGCGCGGCTACGGCGAATGGCGTTCGATACCGCTTCAACCGCTTCGTCCTGGCCGATAACCCGGGCATGCAGCTCCTGCTCCATCCGCAACAGTTTATCGCGCTCGCCTTCCATCATGCGGGCCACCGGAATACCGGTCCAGCGCGCCAGCACATCGGCGATCTCGACATCCGTAACGCGGTTGCGTAACAGCTTCATGGTTTTACCTTCAGCCTGCGTGGCGCTTGCCAGCTGTTTTTCCAGCTCCGGAATTTTGCCGTACTGCAGTTCCGACATCTGGCCAAGGTCACCCACACGCCGTGCCTGCTCCATAGCCAGACGCGCCTGCTCCAGCTCGGCTTTGATGTTTTGCGTGCCGGTCAGCGAGGCTTTTTCCGCTTTCCACTCTTCTTCGAGCTCAGCATATTCGCGCTCTTTCTGATCCAGCTCGCTTTCCAGCATCTCCAGACGCTTAACGCTGGCGTCATCCGATTCTTTCTTCAGCGCCTGCTGCTCCAGTTTGAGCTGGATGATGCGCCGTTCGAGACGATCGAGCGGTTCCGGCTTGGAGTCAATCTGCAAACGAATGCTCGACGCCGCCTCATCAATCAGGTCGATGGCTTTGTCCGGCAACTGGCGATCGGCAATATAGCGGTGCGACAACGTTGCCGCAGCCACAATAGCCGGGTCGGTAATCTGCACATGGTGATGCAACTCGTAACGCTCTTTCAGGCCACGCAGAATAGCGATGGTGTCTTCGACGCTCGGTTCGGCGACGAACACTTTCTGGAAACGGCGTTCCAGCGCGGCATCTTTCTCGATGTACTGACGATACTCATCCAGCGTGGTGGCACCCACGCAGTGCAGTTCACCGCGCGCCAGCGCCGGCTTCAGCATGTTGCCGGCATCCATCGCGCCGTCGGCTTTACCGGCGCCAACCATGGTATGCAGCTCATCGATAAACAGAATGACGTTGCCTTCCTGTTTTGCGAGGTCATTCAGCACGCCTTTCAGGCGCTCTTCAAACTCGCCGCGATATTTCGCGCCGGCCACCAGCGCGCCCATATCCAACGCCAGAACGCGCCGGCCTTTCAGCCCTTCCGGCACTTCGCCGTTAATGATGCGCTGTGCCAGCCCTTCAACGATGGCGGTTTTACCGACGCCCGGTTCACCGATGAGCACCGGGTTGTTTTTGGTACGACGCTGCAATACCTGAATGGTGCGGCGAATCTCTTCGTCACGCCCGATAACCGGATCTAACTTGCCGAGCTCAGCGCGCTCCGTCAGATCGATGGTGTATTTTTTCAAAGCCTGGCGCTGATCTTCAGCCCCCTGATCGTTCACGTTTTCCCCTCCCCGCAGTTGCTCGATGGCCTTAGCGAGTTTGTCCGCCGTGGCACCGGCAGACTTCAGTAAGTCCGCCAGCGAGCCGCGCGATTCGAGGGCCGCCAGAACAAATAATTCAGATGAAATAAAGTTGTCGCCGCGCTTTTGCGCCAGCTTGTCGCACAGATTCAGTACCCGGACCAAATCCGCTGATGGCTGAACGTCGCCGTCGGTCCCTTCGACCTGCGGCAAACGATTGATGGCTTGTTCGATGCTGGTACGCAGGTTAGCGACATCCGCTCCCGCAGCGCTGAGCAGCGGACGTACTGATCCACCCTCCTGGTTGAGCAGCGCGCTCATCAGGTGCAGGGGTTCGATGAATTGATTATCGTGTCCCAGAGCAAGGGACTGTGCATCGGCCAGGGCCAACTGGAATTTGTTGGTAAGACGATCCAGACGCATGATTCCTCCCATTACAGGTCAAAATGCTACTGGAGATTAAATGAGGTCATCCCTCAAATTTTCAAGGTTAATGACCTGCATTGTGAGTAAAAAATACGCTACTGGATCGTCTTGCGGCGTAAGGTTATCTCAGCCAAATCAAAGTTGCCATACGCCCGGTGATTCCGTCGCGTCGGAAGGAGAAAAAATCGGCGCTTTCCTGATAGGTACAGCGCGCGTCAGCCGTGACAGATCGCACGCCAGCGGCCTGCAGACGCTGGGTTGCCAGCAGCCAGATATCGGCAAAATATTTCTCGCCGGCCGGGCGAAAAGCCGCATCGGCAGCGGCATCCTGCGCCAGGAACGCACTGCGCACCTCGGCCCCCACTTCAAATGCCTGTGGACCAATCGCCGGACCGAGCCAGGCATGAATCTCGCTCGCCGGGCAGTGAAACTGTGCCAGCGTTTGCTCCAGCACCCCATGACACAACCCGCGCCAGCCGGCATGTGCCGCGGCAACTTCGCTGCCATCATGGCTGCAAAACAGCACCGGCAGGCAGTCGGCGGTCATCACTGCACACACCACGCCGCTTTCCCGCGTTATCGCCGCATCGGCACGCGGCACGGCCGCAGCCGCCGGCAGACGCGCCACCGTCTGGCCGTGCACCTGCTCCAGCCACTGCGGCATTGCCGGTAGCGCCAGCTGCCCGACCACGCGCTGACGATTGTGCATCACGCAATCCGCCTCGTCCCCGACGTGCGCGCCGAGGTTGAGGGAATCCCATGACGCCGCGCTAACGCCGCCGTGCCGCGTGGTCGAATAAGCCTGCACGCGCGCCGGCGCCGGCCACTGCGGCACGATCCAGTCACTCATAGCCAGTCCAGTTGATCGCGGAACTCGTCGGTATCGGCTTTCAGTGCCTCAATCAGATCAACCATGTCCTGCGGCAGTGGCGCGTGCCACTCCATCTCAATCCCGGTGATCGGATGATAAAGACGCAGCATAGTGGCGTGCAGCGCCTGGCGGTCAAAACCGCGCAGCGTACTGATAAAAGCCTCAGAAGCGCCCTTTGGCGGACGCGGACGACCACCGTACAGCGGATCGCCCACCAGCGGATGGTTAATGTGCGCCATGTGCACGCGAATCTGGTGAGTACGGCCGGTTTCCAGGCGCAAGCGTAAACGCGTATGGGCGCGGAAATGCTCCATGATGCGATAGTGCGTGGTGGCCGGTTTACCCATCGGATGCACCGCCATGTGGGTACGCTTGGTAGAGTGACGCGCCATCGGCTCGTTCACCGTACCGCCAGCGGTCATGGTGCCAATCGCCACCGCTTCATATTCGCGGGTGATTTCACGCAGCTGCAGCGTTTCAACCAGATGCGTCTGCGCCGGTACCGTTTTGGCCACTACCATCAGTCCGGTGGTGTCTTTATCCAGACGGTGCACGATGCCGGCGCGCGGCACGTCGGCAATCGCCGGATAGTGATAAAGCAGCGCATTCAGTACCGTGCCGTCCGGATTACCGGCGCCAGGGTGGACCACTAAGTCGCGCGGTTTGTTGATCACCAGGATGTGGTCATCTTCATAAACGATATCCAGCGGAATATTTTGCGCTTCCCAGCGCTGCTCCTCTTCGATCTCGGCATCAATCGCCACCCGCTCACCGCCGAGTACTTTCTCTTTCGGTTTATCGATGATGGTGCCGTTGACGCTGACCCGACGCTCAAGGATCCACTCTTTTATGCGGGAACGTGAATAATCAGGGAACAATTCCGCCAAAGTCTGATCTAAGCGTTGTCCAAGCTGTGCTTCGGACACCGTTGCGGTGAGTTGAACTTGTTGTGCCATATACAGCTTCTTCGTTAACGTTGGGTTTTCACGGCGATGCCGTTTAATATAATGTGCTATCGTACCAGGTCATAACCGGGAGCTTAACGGACAGCTTCCGCTACAACACTTTGAGGATAATCATTTCGTCATGACGCGTATGAAACATCTGGTGGCTGCTGCCACACTGAGCCTGAGCCTGGCACTGGTGGGCTGTTCCGGCTCATCGGACCCGGTCCCGGACAGCCCGCCGTCTGAAATTTACGCCACAGCGCAGCAAAAGCTGCAGGACGGTAACTTTAAAGCGGCGATTAAGCAACTGGAAGCGCTGGATAACCGTTATCCGTTTGGTCCTTACTCGCAGCAAGTGCAGCTGGATTTGATCTACGCGTACTACAAAAATGCCGATCTGCCACTGGCGCAAGCCGCCATTTCCCGCTTTATGCGCCTGAACCCGACGCACCCTAACATTGATTACGTGATCTATATGAAGGGCCTGACGGACATGGCACTGGATGATTCCGCGCTGCAGGGCTTCTTCGGGATCGATCGTTCCGACCGCGATCCTACGCATGCGCGTGATGCATTCCGTGACTTCTCTCAGCTACTGCGCGGCTATCCGAACAGCCAGTACGCGGCAGATGCGCAGAAACGTCTGACGTTCCTGAAAGATCGCCTGGCGAAGTATGAGCTCTCCGTGGCGCAATTCTATACCAAGCGCGGTGCCTATGTCGCCGTTGTTAATCGGGTTGAAGGTATGATGCGCGATTATCCGGACACCCAGGCCACGCGTGACGCGCTGCCGCTGATGGAAAATGCCTATCGCCAGCTGCAGCTGACGACGGAAGCTGACAAAGTTGCGAAAATCATTGCGGCGAATAGCGCGTCCTGATTTTCGTGCCATTAAAAAAGCAGCCGCTGTGGCTGCTTTTTTTTGGTCAGAAAACCGTCTGAAATGGTTTTTTCCGCTACGGTTAACTCATCAATCTTGCCCCTATCCCCGCTGTGCATCAAGCTTTTTTCGCCCTTTTCCCAGCCTTTCTCACAATTCGCTGGCATTGACAAAAAGTGACATTCCAATGTGATCCAGATCACACATTTTCCTGATTTGCGCGGTATGCTGGTCCTACCCAGACGGAAATGACAGAGAGGTTTAACTATGATTCTGAACATTACCAGCAAACAAATGGAAATCACTGCTGCAATCCGCAACCATGTCGAAGACCGTCTCGCCAAGCTGGAAAAATGGCAAACCCACCTGATAAATCCGCACATTGTGTTATCGAAAGAGCCGAAAGAATTTGTGGCCGATGCCACCATTAACACGCCAAACGGCACGCTGGTCGCCAGCGCGAAACACGATGATATGTATACGGCCATCAATGACCTGATCGCCAAGCTGGAGCGCCAGCTAAATAAAGCACAGCACAAGCCTGAAGCACGACGTGCCACCAGCAGTGTTAAAGATTTCACCCCTGCCGGGTAATTTATCGCTTTTCAGCAACGCGCCTGCGGGCGCGTTTTTTATTGACAGCTTTTAAGCTGTGCGGTTACTCTCAGTTCACTTTATTGCCGGAATTGATCATGAAACTGCTGCCGTTCTTCTTCGCATTCTTTTTTACCTTCCCCTGATTGGGAGGCGATTCGTCGTGTGAAAATGAATGCGAAGACGAACAACAAAGCCTCCCAACCGGGAGGCTTTTTTATTGGACATTTTACAGGTGAGCCCTATGAATCCCGAGAATCCGCTGCTGGCGTTACGCGATAAGATCAGCGCCGTCGATGCCAGGCTGTTAACGCTGCTGGCTGAACGGCGCGCGCTGGCCGTTGAGGTAGCGCAGGCCAAGCTGGCCACCCACCGCCCGATTCGTGACGTCGAGCGCGAACGCGCCCTGCTGGAAAATCTCATCGCGCTGGGTAAAAAACATCAGCTGGATGCGCACTACATCACGCGCCTGTTCCAGTTAGTGATTGAAGATTCGGTGCTAACCCAGCAGGCGCTGCTGCAGAAAAACCTGAATCATCCTCATGCGCACGCGCCGCGCATCGCCTTCCTCGGCCCAAAAGGCTCCTATTCGCACCTTGCCGCCCGTAAATACGCCACGCGCCACTTCGATTCGATGGTGGAAATGGGGTGTCTGAAATTCCACGACATCATTCAGCAGGTTGAAAGCGGTCAGGCGGATTACGCGGTGATGCCGATTGAGAACACCAGCTCCGGCTCGATCAATGACGTATACGATCTGCTGCAGCAAACGTCGCTGTCGATCGTCGGCGAGCTGACCATTCCTATCGAACACTGCGTGCTGGTTAGCGGTAATACCGATTTGCAGCAGATTGAAACGGTGTATAGCCATCCGCAACCGTTCCAGCAGTGCAGCCAGTTCATCAACCGCTTCCCGCAGTGGAAAATCGAATACACCGAAAGCACGGCGGCGGCGATGGAGAAAGTAGCCGCGATGAACTCGCCGCGCGTGGCCGCGCTGGGCAGTGAAGCTGGCGGTGAGCTGTATGGCCTGCAGGTGCTGGAGCGCAACCTGGCGAATCAGCAGCAGAACCATACCCGCTTCATTGTGCTCGCGCGTAAACCGATTGAAGTCTCCAGCCAGGTGCCGGCCAAAACCACGCTGATTATGGCGACGGGCCAGCAGGCCGGCGCGCTGGTTGAAGCACTGCTGGTGTTGCGTAATCACAATCTGATCATGAGCAAGCTGGAAAACCGGCCAATCAATGGTAACCCATGGGAAGAGATGTTTTACATTGATGTGCAGGGCAATCTGCAGTCGGAGAACATGCAGCAGGCGCTGGAAGAACTGCGTGCGCTCACGCGTTCACTGAAGGTGCTGGGCTGTTATCCGGGTGAGAACGTGGTACCGGTAGAACCGCGTCTGTAAAACAAAAAGGCATCCTCACGGATGCCTTAATCATTACTGGCGACTGTCGTTGGCGGAGCGCAGCATGCTGCGGCTCTCGACGAGGAATCGTTTCGCGTAGTCGCCAAACCAGTGTTCCACGCGCTCAAAGCTGTTGATGAACGCCTGTTTATCGCCCTGCTCCAGTAGCGTGATGGCTTCACCAAAACGCTGATAGTAGCGTTTAATCAGCGCCAGATTACTTTCCGACGACATGATAATGTCGGCGTACAGCTGTGGGTCCTGCGCAAACAGCCGTCCCACCATCGCCAGTTCGAGGCGATAGATAGGCGAGGACAGTGCCAGCAGTTGATCCAGATTGACGTTCTCTTCCGCCAGATGCAAACCATAAGCGAAGGTGGCGAAGTGGCGCAGCGCCTGAATGAACGCCATGTTTTGATCGTGCTCAACCGCACTGATGCGGTGTAAGCGCGCGCCCCACACCTGAATCTGCTCCAGGAACCACTGATAGGCTTCCGGCTGACGGCCATCGCACCATACCACCACCTGCTTCGCCAGGCTGCCGCTGTCCGGACCGAACATCGGATGCAGTCCCAGTACCGGACCGCTGTGCGCCGCCAGCATCGCCTGCAGCGGACGGTTCTTCACCGACGCCAGATCCACCAGAATGCAGTCATCAGGCAGCGCTGGCAGATCGGCAATGATCTGTTCAGTCAGATGGATCGGCACGCTGATGATCACCATGCCCGCATCGTGCAGCAGTTCATCCGCGCGCGGCCAGTCATCTTTATCAAGAATACGCACCTGATAGCCGGAGAGCGTCAGCATCTTCTCGAACAGACGTCCCATCTGACCGCCGCCGCCGACAATCACCACCGGACGCAGTTCAGGACACAGCGTTTTGAAGCCTTTGTCATTTTCATGCGCATAGGATTCACGCATCAGACGACGCAGTACATCTTCGATCAGGTCCGGCGACACGCCGAGCGCTTCCGCTTCCTGACGACGCGACGCCAGCATACTGGCCTCGCGCTCAGGCACATAAATCGGTAAACCGTAGCGGCTTTTGACTTCGCCGACTTCGGCCACCAGCGCCAGTCTTTTCGCCAGCAGCCCCAGCAGGGCTTTATCTACTTCATCAATTTGATCGCGCAGCGCGGTCAGTTCAGCCACCATGACTCATTACACCTCGTGTGACAGACGCGCCGACAGCACTCCCTGCAGATCCTGATGGATTTCACGCAGCAAGGTTTCCGTGGTTTCCCAGTTGATACAGGCATCAGTGACAGAAACACCGTATTTCATTTCGCTACGTGGCTGTTCAGAAGACTGGTTGCCTTCGTGAATGTTGCTTTCCAGCATCAGGCCAATGATGGAGCGGTTTCCATCTTTAATCTGCGCGATAGCCGATTCGGCTACGCCAGGCTGACGGCGATAGTCTTTGTTAGAATTGCCATGGCTGCAATCTATCATTAAGGCCGGACGCAGTCCTGCTTTCAGCATCTCTTTTTCGCACTGCGCGACATCTTCCGGGCCGTAGTTTGGCGCTTTACCGCCGCGCAGAATCACGTGACCGTCCGGGTTGCCCTGAGTTTGCAGCAGGCACACCTGACCGGCCTGGTTAATGCCGACAAAGCGGTGCGGCATCGCGGCGGCGCGCATGGCGTTGATCGCGGTGCCGAGGCTGCCATCGGTGCCGTTTTTAAAGCCTACCGGCATCGACAGGCCAGACGCCATTTCACGGTGCGTCTGCGATTCTGTGGTACGCGCCCCAATCGCCGACCAGCTAAACAGATCGCCGAGGTATTGCGGGCTATTGGGGTCGAGCGCTTCGGTGGCCAGCGGCAGGCCCATCTCCACAAGATTGACCAGCAGCTGACGCGCAATGTGCAGGCCGGCTTCCATATCAAACGAGTTGTTCATGTAAGGATCGTTGATTAACCCTTTCCAGCCGACGGTGGTACGGGGTTTTTCAAAATAGACGCGCATAACGATATACAGCTGATCCTTCAACTGTGCAGAGAGTGTTTGTAACTGACGAGCGTAATCCAGTGCGGCTTCGGTATCGTGGATCGAGCAGGGACCGCACACCACCAGCAGACGCGGATCGCGACCCGCGATGATATCCGCGATGGTCTGGCGGGAAGCGGCAATTTGCGCTTCCTGCGCCGCGGTCAGCGGGAACTTCGCTTTCAGTTCCTGTGGCGTGATTAAAATCTGTTCGTCGGCGATATGCACATTGTTCAGCGCGTCTTTTTGCATGATGGCGATCCTTTTTCACTCGTTATGCGGTTTTACGATCCTCACTGAGGATGATGCTTA
>NZ_JASEWO010000164.1:0-9779 GCF_030024295.1 Pantoea sp. Pa-EAmG | reverse complement strand
TCAAATAACGCGGTTTGTCTTGCGGAATTTGCGGACAGACGTGTTCCAGGATGCGGTGCATGTCCTCTTTCGGTTCACCCACCGCCAGGCCGCCCACAGCGTACCCATCAAAGCCAATCTCTACCAGACCTTTAACCGAGACATCACGTAAATCTTCGTAAACCCCGCCCTGAATAATGCCAAACAGCGCATTTTTGTTACCGAGCGCGTCAAAGCGGTCGCGGCTGCGCTGCGCCCAGCGCAGTGACATCTCCATCGAGCGTTTAGCGTAATCCCAGTCCGCCGGATACGGCGTACATTCGTCGAAGATCATCACAATGTCGGAGCCGAGATCGTACTGAATCTCCATCGATTTTTCCGGGTCGAGGAAAATCGGGTCGCCGTTGATCGGGTTGCGGAAATGCACGCCGGCTTCGGTGATTTTACGGATATCGCCGAGGCTGAATACCTGGAAGCCGCCGGAGTCGGTCAGGATCGGTCCCTGCCAGTGCATGAAATCGTGCAGGTCGCCGTGCAGTTTCATGATCTCCTGCCCCGGGCGTAGCCACAGGTGGAAGGTGTTACCCAGCAGGATCTGCGCGCCGGTCTCTTTCACTTCTTCCGGCGTCATGCCTTTGACCGTGCCGTAGGTGCCGACCGGCATAAACGCCGGGGTTTCCACGACGCCGCGATCAAAGACCAGACGGCCACGGCGCGCGCGCCCGTCGGTGGTATCTAATTCAAATTTCACATTGACCTCTTTCGATAATCAGAGAAACAGTCTGATTACTCAGCCACCAACGATTTCGTCGGGAGCCTGTGGATTACGGGTGATGTACATCGCATCCCCGTAGCTAAAGAAACGGTACTGCTCCGCCACCGCGCTCTGATAAGCCGCCATGGTGTGTTGATAACCGGCAAACGCCGAGACCAGCATAATCAGCGTCGATTCCGGCAGGTGGAAGTTGGTGATTAGCGCATCAATCACCTGGTAGTGATAGCCCGGATAGATAAAGATCTGCGTGTCATCGAAAAACGGCGCGATCAGCCCATCCTGGCAGGCCTGCGCTGCGCTCTCCAGCGATCGCACTGAGGTGGTGCCCACCGCCACCACTTTGTTACCGCGCGCTTTGCACGCCAGCACCGCGTCCACCACGTCCTGCGGCACTTCGGCATATTCAGAGTGCATGATGTGATCGTTGATGTTCTCTACGCGCACCGGCTGGAAGGTGCCAGCGCCGACGTGCAGCGTCACAAACGCCATCTCCACGCCTTTCGCCTTCAGCGCCGCCAGTAGTGGCTCATCGAAGTGCAGACCGGCGGTCGGCGCTGCCACCGCGCCGGGGCGCGCGCTGTAGACCGTCTGGTACAGCTCGCGGTCAGCTTCCTCATCCGGACGATCGATATACGGCGGCAGCGGCATATGGCCGACGCTGTTCAGGATATCCAGCACCGCGCGATCGTCCGCAAACTCAATTTCGAACAGCGCATCGTGGCGCGCCAGCATGGTGGCTTTGACGCTTTCGTCGTCGCCCAGCAGTAATTCGGCACCTGGCTTCGGCGCTTTGGAGGCGCGCACGTGCGCCAGCACGCGTTTGTCATCCAGCATGCGCTCAACCAGCATCTCAATTTTGCCGCCGCTGGCTTTACGGCCATAGACGCGCGCCGGAATCACCCGGGTATTATTGAACACCAGCAGATCGCCCGGATTGAGCTTATCCAGCACATCAGTAAACACGCCATGGTTCAGCGCCCCGCTCGGGCCATCCAGCGACAGCAGGCGACATCCGCTGCGCTGCGCCTGCGGATAGTGGGCGATCAAAGATTCCGGTAATTCAAAGGCAAAATCGGCTACACGCATGCATCACTTCTTCAGGACTCAAAAAACAGGCGGCATAGTTTAGCGGAAAAGTGGGCAATTCTGAACAACTGGCTGCGCCGGTGTGATTCTGCCTATAATGCGCCATGAACTTTCTTGCTCACCTTCACCTCGCAACCCTGGCCGACAGCTCACTGCTGGGTAATCTGCTGGCCGACTTCGTGCGCGGCAACGTTGAGGCGCAGTGGCCGCAGCCGGTGGTGGCCGGTATTGCCCTGCACCGGCGCATTGATGTGCTGACCGATAACCTGCCGGAAGTGCGCAGCGCGCGTCAGCTGTTCCGCGCCGAAACGCGCCGCGTGGCGCCAATTACCCTCGACGTGATCTGGGACCACTTCCTGGCGCGCCACTGGGATCAGCTGCATCCGGCGCAGTCGCTGTCCGCCTTTAGCGCTGCCGCCGAGCGCGACATTGTGCCGCAACTGCCCGGCACGCCGGGCGATTTTATCGAGCTCAACGCGGTAATGTGGCGCGAACGCTGGTTTGAACACTATGCTGACCCGGCGCGGCTGGCGCGCGTACTAAGCGGCATGGCGCATCGCCGGCCACGGCTGGCGGCGCTGCGCGACTCCTATCAGGATTTTGTCGACCACTACACCCAGCTCGAACCGCTGTTTTTCCAGTTCTATCCACGCCTGATGGCCGCCGCGCGCGCCCGGCAGCTGTGAAGCACAATTTGCCGCTGCCCCGCATTGCCTCCCCTTGCCAGCCGCAGCCATCTGCGGCTTAATGAAGCCTTGCTTAACTTTTGTTAAGCCAGTCACACAGCCATGGCGCTTTATCCGGCGTGGTTCGCCACGTCGATTGCCAGTGAATGATAAGAGGGAAAAATGTCATCAGCTACGCTAACCGAATTAGATGCCCGTTATCACTATGCCTGTGAGGTGGCGAAAACCGCCGCCAGCCGCGCGCTGGCGTGGTATCAGCAGCGCCATCAGCTGGTGGTGGAGCACAAGAAGGATTTGCAGGATGTGGTCAGTGAGGCGGATCGCAACGTTGAGCTGCTGGTAAAACACCTGATTCATGAGCGTTTTCCTGACGATGCGGTGCTGGGTGAAGAGAGCGGCGGTGACGTCAGCGGCGCGCGCTTTATCTGGGTCATCGATCCGATTGACGGCACCAGCAGCTTTATTAACGGCCTGCACAACTGGTGCGTCTCGCTGGCGATTGTCTGCGACAATCAGCCGGTGATTGGCGTAGTCAGCGATCCTAATCATCAGGAAACCTTCCACGCCTGCCGCGGCAAAGGTGCCTGGGTGAATGACAAGCGCATTCAGGCACACAGCGCGCAGCGGCTCGACCAGGGGCTGCTGGGCCTTAGCAGCTCGAACAGCCAGCCGATTGAACCGCTGACCACCTTTATCAGCCAGCTGCTGGCGCAGGGCGGCATGTTTATCCGCAACGGTTCCGGTGCGCTGATGAGCGCCTGGGCGGCCGCCGGCCGGCTGATTGGCTATTACGAAGCGCACATGAATCCGTGGGATGGCCTGCCTGGCATTGTGCTGATGCGCGAAGCGGGCGGCGTCACCAACGATTATCTCAGCCACCATGGCCTGCAACAGGGTAATCCGGTGCTGCTGGCCAACGCGGTGCTCTATCCGCAGCTCAAAGCGCTGCTGCCGGCACAGCCAACGTTATGACACGTCTGCTGCTGAGCGCGCTGCTGGCTTTGCTGGCGCTCACCGCGCAGGCGCAGCCGCGCTACCAGCTGGAAAAAGTGGTAGAGATCAGCCGTCACGGCGTGCGTCCTCCCACCGCAGGTAACCGCACGGAAATCGAAGCCGCCACCCAGCGCGCCTGGCCGCGCTGGCGCAGCGCCGACGGCGAACTCACCGCACACGGTTATGCAGCGGTAGTGAATAAAGGTCGCTGGCAGGGTGAACACTATCGCCAGCTCGGCCTGCTGCGCGCCGGCTGTCCCGATGCCGGGCAAATCTACGTGCGTGCCAGTCCGCTGCAGCGCACCCGTGCCACGGCGCAGGCGCTGCTGCAGGGCGCCTTTCCTGGCTGCGATGTGGCAGTTCATCACGTCGCGGGGACGGTCGATCCGCTATTTCAGAGCGAAAAACTGCCGTTCGGCCAAACTGATGCTGCCACGGAGCGGGCAGCGGTCGCGGCGCGCGCCGGCGATCTCGCCGCACTGCAGCAGCGTTTACAGACCGCCGTGCAGCAGCTCAGGCAGGCGGTATGCGCGGCAGATTGCCCGTTCTTCGATCGCCCCTGGCAGCTGAAGCAGAGTAAAAGCGGCCATACCTACGTGCAGGGTCTCAGCGTGCTGGCCAGCATGGCCGAAACCTTACGGCTCGGCTGGAGCGAAAATCTGCCGTTCAGCCAGCTGGCGTGGGGCAACATCACCCGGGCGCAGCAGATTAGCGCCCTGCTGCCGCTGCTGACCGCCAATTACGATCTGAGTAATGATGTGCCGTATATCGCGCAAAAGCGTGCGTCGATTCTGCTGGACGCGGTGGTGCGCAACCTGCAGGACGATGCGGCGACGCCCTCCACCCGCTGGCTGCTGCTGGTGGCACACGATACTAATATCGCCATGCTGCGCACGCTGATCGGCTTCAGCTGGCAACTGCCCGGCTACGCGCGCGGTAATATTCCGCCCGGCAGCAGCCTGGTGTTTGAGCGCTGGCGCGATAACCAGACGCATACGCTGCTGCTGCGCGTCTATTTTCAGGCGCAAAGTCTGGATGCGCTGCGCCAGCTAACGCCGATCGATCGGCAGCACCCGCTGCTGCGCCAGGAGTGGCATCAGCAAAACTGTCGCCAGACGGCGGTGGGCACGCTGTGTCCTTATCAATCGACGCTTGAGCACTGGCGCACCGCCATTGATCAGCGCGCGGTAATCCCCGTGGACTATCCCTGACGCCAGCCGCCGGGTTAAGCCAGACAGATTACGCCGGCTTATTCCTGCAGCGAAATTACAGCAATAAACTGCAAGCTGGTGGGCACGGTTATCTGAGACTTTTCTTTTTTTTCCCTTAAAAGCGTTAGCGCTGTAAAACTGCGATATGCTGCACGGGTCAATCATCCCTTAGTAATACCTTTCTCTTTTTACATTTTTCGGCGACAGGATGCGCCGAGCTATTTTTACCCGCAGTAATGAAATCGCAAATTAACATTGAATAACTGGGATCCTGTTATGTCTGTACCTGTTTCGCTGCGCTATCGTCCGGATATCGATGGTCTGCGCGCTGTCGCCATTATATTGGTTGTGCTGTTCCACTGCGGCGTCAGCGCCGTGCCGGGTGGCTTTATTGGCGTCGATATATTTTTCGTTATTTCCGGCTTTTTAATTGGCGGCATTATCAGTAAAGAAATTACCGCCGGCACCTTCTCGTTTTATCAGTTTTATTTACGCCGCATCCGGCGTATTGCGCCCGCCCTGTTTTTTATGCTGATGGTATTGCTGCTGCTCGGTTATCTGCTGTTATCACCGCTGGAATTAAGCCAGCTGGCAAAATACAGCATGGCGGTGTTTCTCTCGGTGCCCAATATGCTGTTACTGAAGAGCGGCGACTATTTCAGTGCGGATGCCGATCTCAATCCGCTCCTGATGACCTGGTCGCTGGGCATTGAGGAGCAGTTCTATATCGTGCTGCCGTTTATTCTGCTGCTGGCCGTGCGGCTGCGGCGCACAATGACCGGCGTGGTGCTACTGCTCAGCCTGCTGTCGCTGGCCGGCTGCCTGTGGTTAACTCCCCTCTCCAGCACTCAGGCGTTTTATCTGCTGCCAACCCGCGCCTGGGAGCTGGGTGCCGGCGTGCTGCTGGCGCTGTGGCAACCCCGCCCCGTCACCGGCCGGCTGGCCAGCCTCTGTCATCTTGCTGGCTGGCTGCTGATCATCGGCGCCACGCTGTTACTCAGCCATAGCGATCGCTTCCCTGGCTGGCTGGCGCTGCTGCCGGTGCTGGCGGCCTGTCTGATGATCGGGGCGCGCAGCCCGCTCAATCAACGGCTGCTGGAGAACGCGCCGATGCGCTTCATCGGTAAAATTTCCTACTCGTGGTATCTGTGGCACTGGCCGCTGCTCAGTCTGGCGCGCATCTGCAGCGATCGGCCGCTCAGCATCTGGCAGGCGCTGAGCATCTGTGCCGTTGCGCTGGTCATCGCCTGGCTCTCCTGGCGCTTCATCGAACAGCCATTCCGTCGGGCGCGCAGCGGTACGCGCTGGCTGATCCCCGGCTACTGCGCCTCGTCGCTGCTGGCAGCCGGTGCCATGGTGCTGCTGTGGCAGAGCGGTGGCCTGAAATCGCGCGTCAGTGAAGCGGTGATGCTTGGCGACGAATGGAAAGTCGCCGCCCAGCGCGATCCCTGCCTGCTGGATTACGGCGCCACGCGGCCCGCCCGCGATGCGCAGTGCCAGCCGCAGAATGACACACCGGCGATAGCGCTGATCGGCGACAGCCATGCCGCCGCGCTGGCGGCCAACGTCGCCGATTACGCCCGGCGGCAGCAGAAACCGCTGTTTCAGCTGACCAAAGCCTCCTGCCCTTTCCTGCTTGACGCCACGCGCGCGATGCCGCAAAAACCGCAGCATGCACAGCAGTGCCTCGATTTTAATCAGCGGGTTCTGCCGATCATCCTGAGCGATAAAATAGACGAAGTGGTGATCAGCGCGTTCTGGGCGGCGGGCCTCAGTGATCAGCCGGGCAGCGGATTCCGCAGTCTCCGCGATCCGGCGCAGGACAATCTGCAGGCACTGAAAAGCGGGCTGGATACCGTGGTGGCGCAGCTGCTGGCGGCAGGGAAAAAGATCACTCTGATTGACGATGTGCCGACCATCACGCTCGATCCGCTGCGCTACAGCCATAACCGCAATATGCCGCTGCGCCGCAGCCTGAATAGCTGGCTCAGCGCGCAGGATGGCGCGGCGCTGGCGGCGGAACGCACGCAGCAGTTGCAGATGCCAAACGCATCGGTGGCAGAGCTGTTAAAGAACTATCAGCAGCGCGGCGTGCGCGTGTTGTCACTGCAGGAGACATTGTGTAATGCGCAGGGTTGTCTGGTCACCCATCAGGGCATGCCGCTCTGGTACGACAACAATCACCTGAATCCGTACGGCGGAGAGATGGCGCTGGGGAAAAACTGGTAATGCACCGCGGGCGAAGTCTCGCTTCGCCCGCGGTAAAGCTTCTTACGCTTTACGTTTCTTCGCCAGCGGCCACGCCAGCAGCAGCAGAACAATCCACGCAAACCCGACGTACAGCGAGATACGCGTATCCGGGAAGTAGCCAATCAGCGCGATGATAAAAGCAAGGAACAGCACCCCCACCCACGCCGTAGCGCTGCCGCCCGGCAGAGCAAACTGCAGCTTACCGGCCTGCTCTTTGCCGATTTTGTGGCGGAACGCGATCTGCGACAGCAGAATCATAATCCACACCCACACGGTGGCAAACGTCGCCAGCGAGGCAATCACCAGGAACACTTTTTCCGGCATCAGATAGTTGAGGTACACCGCCACCAGCATGGCAAGCATCATCACCAGCACCGTGACCCACGGAATGCCGCGATTCGACACCTTCATAAACATCTTCGGCGCATGTCCCTGCTGCGCCATACCGTGCAGCATGCGGCCGACGCCAAACACATCGCTGTTAATCGCCGACAGCGAGGCAGTCAGCACCACAAAGTTCAGAATGGAGGCGGCGGCGGCGATACCGAGGTGCTGGAAAGTCAGCACGAACGGGCTGCCTGCGGTACCGACCTGGTTCCAGGGATAGATCGACATGATCACAAACAGCGTGCCGACATAGAACACCAGAATGCGCAGCGGTACGGAGTTGATGGCGCGCGGGATCGATTTCGCCGGATCTTTAGCTTCGCCGGCGGTGATGCCAATGATCTCAATGCCGCCGTAGGCGAACATCACCATCTGCAGCGACAGCAGCATGCCGACGATACCGTGGGCAAAGAAGCCGCCGTTGGTCCACAGGTTATGGATGCCGGTCGGCTGACCGCCGTTGCCGATGCCCCAGAAAATCATGCCGAAACCGGCCACGATCATGATGATGATGGTGGCAACTTTGAAGAAGGAGAACCAGAACTCCACTTCGCCAAACACCTTCACGCTCATCAGGTTGATGGCGCCGATGATCAGCACCACCGACAGCACCCAAATCCAGTGCGGCACCTCCGGGAACCACACGCCCATGTAGATACCAAAAGCCGTGACGTCGGCGATCGCCACAATCAGGATTTCAAAGCAGTACGTCCAGCCGGTGATATAGCCCGCCAGCGGTCCGAGGTAATCCTGCGCGTAGCGTGAAAACGAGCTGGCCTGCGGATTGTTAACCGACATCTCGCCCAGCGCGCGCATGATGATATACGCCACGGCGCCGCCGATGATGTAGGCCAGCAGTACGCTGGGGCCTGCCATTTTGATGGCATCTGCCGAGCCGTAAAACAGCCCGGTGCCGATCGCCGATCCCAGCGCCATAAAACGGATGTGGCGCGTGCTCAGTCCGCGTTTGAGCTTATTGGTTTCTTGCATAACAAACAGTACCTGTGGAAATGAAAAAACCACGGGCAAGCCCGTGGTCGGAATTAACAGCGATGTCGCTTACTGGTGAACGGCAACCTGCTCACGCCCTTTCACCCGGTCAACCACCGCAGCAATCACCAGCATCGCCAGCGACGGCGGCAGCCAGGAGAGACCCTGATCGGCCAGCGGCAGATGCTGGCTAAACAGCGGCAGCGCATCTTTAAAGCTGGTGGTTTTGATGGCATCGACGATACCAAACAGCAGGCTGATCAGCATGGTTGGCGCAATGATGCGCGTGCTGCGATTCCACCAGCTCAGGGTAAAGCTCAGTACCACCAGTACGATGCACGGCGGATAGATAGCCGTCAGCACCGGAATCGAAATCTGAATCAGGTGGCTGAGACCGAGGTTCGACACCAGCATGGCGAACAGGCCGAGAATAAACACCAGCGCTTTATACGACAACGGCAGGTATTGCGCAAAGAATTCTGCGCAGGCGCAGGTCAGGCCCACCGCCGTAACCATACAGGCGACGAAAATCAGTGCGGCGAGGAAGACGCTGCCCATGCCGCCGAAGGTCTGCTGCACGTAAGCATGCAGAATCGCCGCGCCGTTGGCGTTCTGATCGACAATCGCGCCGCTGCCGGAGCCCAGCTTGAACAGGCTGAGGTACACCAGCGTCAGACCGACACCGGCGATCACGCCGGCCAGCATGGTATAGCGCGTCAGCAGTTTGCTGTCTTCCACGCCACGTGAACGCGCCGCATTAACGATGACAATACCGAACACCAGCGCGCCGAGCGTATCCATGGTCAGATAGCCGTTCACGAAACCGCTGGAGAAGGCTGCGCGCTGGTAGTCGGCGGTGGCCGGCGAAATGCCGCCAGCCGGCCACAGCAGCGCCGCGACGCCCAGAATGGTCAGCGCGACAATTTTCAGCGGTGCGAGGAAGTGGCCGACGGTGTCCAGCAGCTTGCCCGGATAGAGCGAAATGCCAATCACCAGCGCAAAGTACACCAGGCTATAGATAAACAGCGGCAGCGGGCCGTCGCCGGTCAGCGGCGCAATCCCGACTTCAAATGAAACGGTCGCGGTGCGCGGCGTGGCAAACAGCGGGCCGACGGCGAGATAGCACACGGTGGCGAGCAGCAGACCGGCCGCTTTACCAATCGGTGAGCTGAGCGCATCAATACCGCCGCCGACGCGCGCCAGCGCGATCACGGTCATCACCGGCAAACCAACCGCGGTGATCAGGAAGCCGAAGGCGGCAATCCAGACATGTTCACCAGACTGAATACCGACCATAGGCGGGAAAATGATGTTTCCTGCGCCAACGAACAGGGCAAAGGTCATGAAGCCCAGCGCTAGGATATCCCTGGAGGTTAAACGATGTGTCATAAACTTCTGTACTGCCTGTAGCTGATGTTGCGG
>NZ_JASEWO010000163.1:0-9895 GCF_030024295.1 Pantoea sp. Pa-EAmG | reverse complement strand
CAGAGGAGCCAGATTTAAAGAAGCCCGCTCAGGGAAACCTGAGCGGGCTTTTTGTTATTGCGTGACGGCTAAACCTCCGTCCAGCCGCGCAGCAGGTTGTGGTACATATTCAGCAGCGACAGCAGTTCTTCGCTGTCACCGTGGCGCGCTTTCAGGCTCTGAATGTTGCGGTCCAGTTCAAACAGCATCGCGCGTTGCTTATCATCGCGCACCATCGACTGAATCCATAAAAACGAGGCGACCCGCGCGCCGCGCGTGACCGGCGTGACGCAGTGCAGGCTGCTGGAGGGATAAAGCACCAGGTCGCCCGCCGGCAATTTTACGCGGTGCTGACCGTAAGTATCCTCGATCACCAGTTCCCCGCCCTCGTAGCTGTCGGTTTCACACAGAAACAGCGTGGCGGAGAGATCGGTACGCATCCAGCCGGCCGCGCCATTGTGGCGCACCGCACCATCAACGTGAAAACCGTAGGTTTCCCCCTGCTGATAACGGTTGAACAGCGGCGCAGAAAGCGTGCGCGGCAGCGCGGCGGCAAAGAAGAGCGGATGGCTATTCAGTGCCTGAAGCACTGCAGCCTGCAGCCGATCGTAAAGAGGCGTGCCGGTGTCAATCTGCTGGTTATTTTTTACGGTCGCGCCCTGGCTGCCGACCGTCGCCCGTCCGTCAACCCAGTCAGCCTGCTGCAGCTGTGCGGTAAAGTGCGCCAGCTGTTCAGCGTTAAGCACGGCAGGAATGTGATACATCATCGCGGAGTTCTCGCCATTAAGCGTGGAGCGCGAACGCCCCACGGTTGACCATCAGAAATGCACGTTAGCCGTCAACAGGAAGGTACGCGGCTCGCCCGGATGATAGCGGTAGCCACTCTTGTTGATCGATGCCACATAGTTGGTATCAAACAGGTTATACACGTTGAGCTGCAGGTCGAGGTTATTGTTGACCTTATACCCAAGCTTCGCGTCAGCCACCCAGTAGCCTTCGGTGTGATCCGGCGTGCCCACGGCCCCATCGCTGCCGCGACGCAGGCTGCCAACATAACGTGCGCCCGCGCCCACCGACAACGCATCAGTGGCCTGATAGTTGGTCCACAGCGTAAAGGCGTGCTTCGGCGTATAGGCCAGCGCGGATGAGCCATCCTGCGCCACGCTGGCACCTTCACGCACCGACGCGTGCTGCATGGTGTAACCGGCAATGATTTCCCAGTCTGGCGTTATGTTGCCGGTTGCTGAGAGTTCATAGCCTTCCACGCGCTTCTTGCCGGTTTGCGAGTAAGTGCCGTCATCATTGGCATCGACCTCATTTTCGATGTCGGTGCGGAACAGTGCGGCGTTCAGCAGCAGCCGCTTGTCCAGCACCTGCCACTTGGTGCCCACTTCGCTGGATTTGGCCTTCTGCGGTTTAAAATCAGTACGGTTGGCGCTGTTGCCGCTGCCACCCGCCGCCAGCGCGAAGCTGCTGCCACCCGGTGGCTGCTGGGAGATGGCGTAATTCACATACAGGTTGCCCTGTTCGGTCAGACGATAGAGCGCCCCCGCTTTCCAGTTCACCAGATTGCCGGATTTCGCCGTGTCCACCGTGGTCACCGGCGTATTACGCGCCACGCCCGCCGGACAAGCCAGCGCGCCGCGTCCGGTGCCGCCACAGGCCGTCGCGCTGTCGTACTCGGTGTGATAGTTGTCGAGACGAATGCCGCCGTTCAGCTCAAAGTCAGAGGTAATCGCCAGCGTATCAAATGCATAGATGCCAAACGTGTCAGTCTGCCCGTTAGCGTTCGCACCGTTGCGGTCCAGACCGCCAATCGAAATGCTGCTGATGGGATGGTAGATATTCACCGCAGGCGGGGTCAGCGCGTTGACGCCATAGGTGGTCTGGTTTTCACGCGTGAACTCTACCCCGGCACTCACATCATGCCCGACGGAACCGGTGGCAAATTTCGAGGTGATATTGGTCTGGTTGGTGAGAATACGGTTGCTGATATCTTTGATGTTTGCCAGGCGCGACCAGCGCCAGCTGCCAACATCGTTCGGGTTGGGTGCAGTAATGTTACTGGCTCCGCCCATCACCGCCGTCAGCAGATACTCCTGCTTCACCCGCGACCAGCGCGTGGTGTTGCGCAGCGTGGTGTTATCGCTCAAATCGTGTTCAAAGCGCAGCGTGGCACTGTCGGTGGTCGATTTATCGAAATCAGAATCGGTGCCGTAGTAGTTGCTGGTGGCGACCTTGCCGGAATTGTTCAGCGCAGCATACCCGGCAGACGGTGCCGAATAGCCAGGCAGGCCAACGGTCGGAATACCGCCGTCCGGTGTGTTGTTCTGGTGGACGTGCAAATAGTTGACGTACAGCCGCGTTGCGGTGTCCAGCCCCAGCGCCAGCGAAGGCGCGACGCCATAACGCTCGTTCTGGATGTTGTCACGCGCCGCATCATGGGTTTTCTCACCCATCAGGTTAAGGCGAAACGCCGCATTGTCGTTGATTGCCTGGTTGTAATCGAGCGTGCCGCGGCGCATCCACGCGCTGCCGGCGCTGACTGACGCGTCAAGCCCGGTATCCAGCCGCGGTTGTTTGCTGATCATATTGATCGAGCCGGATGGTGCGCTGCGACCATAGTCGGTGCCGGAAGGCCCCTTGATCACTTCCACCTGCTGCGTGTTGAAGGTGTCACGCGTGACGCTGGCGATGTCGCGAATGCCATCCACGTAAATGCTGTTGGAGGTATCGACACCGCGCATGTACACCGCATCGCCGGTGGTTGAGCTGCCGTTTTCCCCGGCATAAAACGCCCCGACGCCCGGCACGTTTTTCAGCGCGTCGGTCAGATTGGTGACGCCCTGATCTTTAATAACCTGATCCGGAATCACCGTCATGGTGCGGGTGGTATCCACCAGCGGACGGGTAAATTTGGGATCGGCCGAGGCATTTGGCGCGTACAGCGACGGCGTGCGCGCTTCAACCACTAATGTATCATCAGATTTTTTGCCGGAGTTATCGGCCCCCAGCGCCGCAGCCGGCGAAATACCAATACAAAGCCCGGTGAATAGGGTCAGCGAATTGAAGCTACCAAACGGCAGCTGGCGATTTTTATCCATGTTAAAAGGTGAGTTTCTTATCGTTATTAACGCACTCATTGTCTTAACCGCACCTGCCATTCAGGCATAGCACTGAATCAACACGGTTTTCCCAGACAACACCTAAATGATAACGCCAATGGTTATCATTTACTTTTATATTCTTACACGCGCGCTGCCGCTTGGGAATACTTTTCTTTACGTTAAAATTACGAAATCAATACAATTGAACAAACCGGCGGGACGTTACGGCAATTTTTTCATCAGGCGGGTAAACAGCATAAAAAAACCCGCTCGGCGTGAGCGGGTTTTTAGTCTGGCGTGCACAGTTCATTCCAGTAGCAATAGCGCATGCGCTGGTGGCGGCGGTTATCGTTCATAGTAGCGATACACGGAAGGATGAAACTCCACGCCGTACAGCTGGCTGATCGGGATCAGCAGATCGATATGCTCACCGGGGTCGAATTCGCGCCCGTCAGGGGTGGCGGCTTTGCTGGCTGCCAGACGCGCCAGCCACTGCTGCAGGATCTTCTTCATTGTCAGCTTCTCCATAAAAGGTTAACGCTGACAGTAAACCCCAGCCTGGACGCGGAACCAAACTACAAGTTATGCGTAGGATTACTGCATTTTGCATATCGGGGTGGCAACGGTGGCTGCGCCATGACGGTCACCCTGAAGAGTGACCTTACGGGCTGGCAATGCCGCACGCTGTTTGCCTGATAGTCCCTGTGTCACCCCCGGCTTCCAAAGTCATCCCCCGCGAACCACAACCTAAATGAGAAGCATTGGCGGCCCGGGCGGGCCGCCAGGCCTGTCATGCACGCGCCTCTTTCAGCAACTGCTGAATCACCCTCTCCTGCTCTTCATAGTTGCCTTCACCAAACGCGGTGTAGCGCAACTGGCCGTGTGCATCAAAGATGTAGTGCGCGGGCCAGTACTGATTACCAAAACGGTTCCAGATGCTGTAATTGTTATCCGCCACTACGGTGTAGGGCAGCTGCCAGCGCGTAATCGCGCGCTTCAGCACCTTTTCATCGCGCTCCCACGGGTACTCCGGCGTATGCACACCCACAACGACCAGCCCGTCACGTTGATACTTACTGGCCCAGTCACGCACGTATGGCAGCGTATGCTGGCAGTTAATACAATCCCAGGTCCAGAAATCGACCAGTACCACTTTTCCCTTTAACGTGGCAGGCGTCACCGGCGCCCCGTTCAGCCACGCTGTGCCCCCCTCCAGCGACGGCAAGGCGCTGCTGGTTTGCGGCAGGCTAACCGGCTCCAGACGCACTTTGGGTGCCGGCGTGGTTAGCCACTGGCTCAGCTGCTGCTCCAGCTTCAGGGCAAAAGCGGGCGCTGCCTGCAGCTGGCTCTGTGAGCCGGTAACAATCACGCCCACCGAGGCGAGCATCAGCACGCCCGCCGCCTGACGCAGCCGCGCACTCATCGCCAGCCCCGGACGCAGTCGCGCCACCAGCGATCGTCCGGCGAAATAGAGCAGCGCCAGCATCAGCGCGGCACCGCTGCCATACGCCAGCAGCAACACGCCAACCGACAGGGGATGATCGCCCACGACGGCCAGGCTGAGGATCGCGCCCAGCACCGGTCCGGCACAGGGCGACCACAGCAGACCGGTTGCCAGGCCCGCCAGCAGCGCGGCGAGCACCCCGCTACGCCGCTGGCTGGCATCGTTGAGGCGATTACCCAGCGCGACAAACGGCCGGATAACGCATTGGGCGATGCGCGTCGAGATTAACGTCAGTGCGGCTATCGCCAGGAACAACAGCGCCAGGTCGCGACCAATGCTGGTGACCTGACTGACCCAGTGGCTGGTAAGCGATACCAGCAGCGCCACCAGCGTGAACATCAGGACCATGCCGCTCAGCAGCGCCAGCAGCTGTCCGCGACGGCCGCGTACGCTGGCAAATACAAAAGGAATAATCGGTAAGGTACAGGGGCTGAGCAGCGTCAGCATCCCGGCGAGAAAAGCGATAAGCAGTGTCATAGGGAACCTCATACGGTGGATAAACGTCTGCGCGTCCGGCAGTACGTCTATTACATCCACCGCATGTGTTCAGGCTGTGTCGCGGGAACGCCGTTTTGTCGGGTTATGTGTGTGGCGGGCAGGCAGATACATCAGGTTACACATCCTGCTGCTGCAGGATGATGCACGCTTCCAGCCCGCCAGCTGCCCGGTTACGCAACTGCAGGCTGCCCGCCATCTGGCTCACCAGCTGGGTGGCGATCGCCAGGCCGAGTCCGGTCCCGCCGGTGTGGCGATTGCGTGAACTCTCCACGCGGTAGAAGGGCTCCAGCACCGCCTGTAACGCCTCCTCCGGGATGCCAGTCCCGTTATCACGCACCCGAATCTCTACGCTGTCACCCTGGGGCGAACAAAGTTCAACCTCCGCTTCGCCGCCAAACTTAAGCGCATTGTCGATCAGGTTGGTCATGATGCGCCGTAGTGCCTGCGGCCGCACGGCGAAGGTGTCATGGCCGGTGCACGGCACAAAGTTCACCGCTTTACCGACATCCTGATAGTCACAGACGACGCTATCCAGCAGCGCGTTGAGGCTGACGCTCTGGCGCTTCTCCTCCAGCACTTCCGATGAGCGTGCATAGGCGATGCCCTCGCGCACCAGGCGGCTCATGTTATCGAGATCACTCAGCAGTTTGTCGCGCAGCTCAGGCTGCTCCGCCATCTCCACACGCAGCTTCATGCGCGTGATCGGGGTTTGCAGATCGTGGGAGATGGCCGCGAGGATTTGCGCACGCGCTTTGAGGTGATCCTGAATCCGCAGCTGCATAGCGTTAAACGCACGCGCCGCCTGCTGCACTTCATCCGGGCCGTTCTCTGCCATCAGCTGTGCGTGGCTGGCGGCCGGTTTGAGCGCATCAACCGCCTGGGTAAAGCGCACAAACGGTCGCACCACCTGCCGCACCGCCAGCCATGCGCAGCACAGCAGCAGCAGGAGCTGACCCATCAGCACCAGCGGCAGCCAGCGCGCAATCGCCGGCATGCGCGGCCAGAGATCGAGCGTGAGCGGCGCGCCGTCATGCAGCGTCAGATGCACCTGAATATGCTCCCGCGGCCCCGGAATCGCATGAATGCTCATCTGATAGCGCCCGCCAAGCGTCTCCTGCAGTGAGCGTACCGCGTCGCGCGTGCGCCAGCCGGAGGGATACGGCCCCGCTTCGCCCGGCGACAGACTGTAGCGATAGTTGCCGCGCGCCAGCTTCGCCAGCCAGCCCGGACGCTCGTCCGCCGGCAGACGATCGAGGATTGCCACGCTGGTCGCCACATCGTACTCCAGGTTGCCCAGCATCACGCTTTTAGCGCTGCTCATGCGTTCTATCAGCAGGCTTGCCAGCGTGAGAGTATTTGCCAGCAGCAGCCCGCCCAACACGATAATCAGCAGGCGTGACAGCAGCGATCGCGGCCATAGCCTCATTGATGCGCCTCTTTGATCACCACCGTGCTCGCCAGTACGTAACCTTCGCTGCGTACCGTTTTGATGTAGGCCGGTTCACGGGCATCTTCGCGTAACCGCTGGCGCAGCCGGCTAACCAGCAGATCGATCGAGCGCTCAAACAGCTCCGCGTCGCGGCCCTGCGTCAGGTTGAGCAGCTGATCGCGATTCAGCACGCGCTGCGGATGGTCGAGAAACACGCGCAGCAGGCGGTACTCTGCGCCACTCAGCGCCACAATCACGCCGTCGCTGTCCAGCAGATGGCGCGCGGAGGTATCCAGCTGCCACTCGCCAAAAGCAATGATGCGGCCGGCCCCGGTAATATGTAAATTTGGCGGCAGCGCCCGGGTACGGCGCAGGATCGCTTTGATGCGCGCCAGCAGCTCACGCGCCACAAAGGGTTTGATCAGGTAATCATCCGCACCCATCTCCAGCCCGAGAATGCGATCGGTCTCTTCGCTGCGGGCAGTAAGCATCAGTACCGGCAGGTTCTGCCGGGGATCGCTGCGCAACTGACGGCACAGCGTCAGGCCATCGTCACCCGGCATCATGATATCCAGCACCACCAGATCCACCAGGCTGCTGCTCAGCACGGCGCGCATTTCGCGGCCATTGGCCGCAGCGGTGGCGCGGTAACCGGACTTAATCAGATAGTCGGTTATCAGTTCGCGGATCTCCCGGTCATCATCCACCACCAGAATGTGATCAACGTGCTCCAAAACAGCCTCCTGTCAGCCACTTATGCAAAAAAGACCGGCACGCGATGGCCGGTCCGGGTCGTGAATTACTCCGCTACAGTGCGGCCGCATCCTCAACGGCTTGCACAAACGCCTGCGGTGCTTCCGCTGGCGGATTGTGTCCGATATTGCCCGTGAAGGTGCGATGCTGGTAGCTGGCGCTGAACCTGGTGCGGTACGTCTCCGGTGCCGGGTGCGGCGCCCCGTTATTATCCCCTTCGATGGTGATAGTGGGGACGCGAATTGCCGGTAATGTGGCTAATGTTTTCTCATAAGCGGCATATTTTTGCTCGCCTTTTTCCAGGCCCAGGCGCCAGCGGTAGTTGCTGATAGTGATCGCCACCTGATCCGGATTATCCAGCGCTTTGGCGCTCTGATTAAAGGTGGCATCACTGAATTTCCAGCCGGGCGATGCCTGCTGCCAGATCAGTTTCGCAAAGTCGTGTGTATGGGCGGCATACCCCTGCTGACCGCGCTCAGTGGCGAAATAGAACTGATACCACCACTGCTGTTCCGCCTGTGGCGGCAGCGGTTTTTTACCCAGTTGCTGGCTACTGATCAGATAGCCGCTGACCGACACCAGCGATTTTACCCGTTCAGGCCATAGCGCCGCGACGATGTCCGCCGTGCGTGCGCCCCAGTCAAAGCCGCCCAGCACGGCCTGCTTGATATTGAGCGCATCCATCAGCGCCACGACGTCCGCTGCGATTGCCGAAGGCTGGCCGTTACGCGGCGTTTTATCCGACAGGAAACGCGTGCTGCCGAAGCCGCGCAGATACGGCACGATCACCCGATACCCTTTTGCCGCCAGCGCCGGTGCCACCTGAGCATAGCTCTGGATATCGTACGGCCAGCCGTGCAGCAAAATCACCGCCTGGCCGTCACGCGGACCGATGTCCACATAGCCTGTGTTCAGTACGCCCGCATTGATCTGCTGAACGTGGCTGAAGTCAGCGGCGTAATCGTGTGAGGCCGGGGAGGCGGCAAACGCGGTGCCTGCCGCCGTGAGAACCAGCGTTGCCAGCAGAGTCTGACGTAACAGTGTTTTCATAATTTATCTCCGGGTCATCAGTGCGGTGCAATCTGTACGGGCACGTTAAAAGTGATGGTTTTGCTGTCGATCGGTTTATGCATGGGATCGGCAAGAATAAGGGTAACCTTGTGGGGCCCGACAGGCAGACCGACCAGAATCACTGGCTCACCGCTGGTGTCCGCCCAGTGCCACGGGTTGTCATCCACGATGACGTGAATGTGGCCGATGCGCGGCGTGATTTTCAGCGCTTCCTGACCAAACACTGGCTCGATGCGCAGGTTTTCTGCCCGGTACTGGATAAACACCGCGCCCTTGCGCAGCGGTCCGGCCAGCGGCGCATCGACAATTAATCGCGCAGGCGGCTGGGGATGATCCAGTGGCGCCACGGCCGCCGGGCCGAGCACGTCAGCAGCGCTCAGTCGCTCCGCCCAGGCGCAGGTCGCAGAGGCGCCCATCAGTAACGTTGAAATAAACAGTCGGGTTAACATCGTGGTATCTCCATGCATTCGGTTGATGCGTACAGAAGACCACGGCGATGTATAGCGGATATGTACAGACTGGCGGGTTATGCAACGGCGTGTGTGCTGTGTGGCGGGAGTTACAGTGTGATACAAATTGGTGTTTACCCCGCCCGGGGGAAAATCAAAGCAGGATTTTCACAGGCCCGGGGGCGGGAAAATTAATGAGATAAGTGGCCCTTCGTCGTGGAAATAATTCGTCCGCCTTAATCACGCAGGCGGCGAAATGATATGGCGCGCAAAGCGGCACGCGCGAGAGCTTCGCTCGAATCAATTAACGTCATTTCCTGCCAGATCGCGCTGTGTTTTAACAAACTCAACTCTGTGCAAGCCAGAATAATGTGCGTAGCACCCTGTTGCTTCCAGCTATTTACGGCGTCCGCTAACTGGCGCATTGATAGTTCAGACACGCTTTTTGTGGCTTTTATCTCGTTAATACAGCGTGTCACTAGCTGTTGGGTGGATGCAGCTACATTGACGATCTCGGCGTGCTGTTGCGTAAGCGCATCCTGATACAGCCTGCTCTGGTACAACATTTGCGAACCGAGCACAACGACCCGCTTGCCCTGAGGCGCAATATGCTCAAGTGTGGCATCAATAATATTAATAACCGGAATAGCTACGTCCTTGCTCCAGCGCGACCAAAGGAGGTGAGCGGTATTACAAGGCACAACGGCAACCGTCGCACCCGCAGCAGCGAGTTCTGTAATAGTTGCGTGGATCCAGGGAGAAGGATCACGTTCACCCAGTTGCAAATGACGCCCGCGGCTGGGGATTTTACTATTATTATCAATAATAAGTCGCGGATATTGCCACTCTTTATCTGCCTGAACCAGGCCATACAGCTGCTGGCAAAAATCCAGTGTTGCCCAGGGGGCTACGCCTACGACGCCTAAAACACCTTCATCTGCCGGCCAGCTAACATCGTCATAGAGAGGTGAGATATTAATCATTTTTTTGCTCAAAGTGATAAAGGCGTAATCGGGTTTCAGGATACTTATTAAGCATATGACCTTCAGGGAACATATTTTCACTCCTGGTTAAGCTGAAACCATGTCGCGCAAATAGGTCTTCG
>NZ_JASEWO010000162.1:0-9902 GCF_030024295.1 Pantoea sp. Pa-EAmG | reverse complement strand
TACTGCCATCATTCTTGCCTGTTGAGAACCGGGTGATACGTTACTATATATATTAGGGAGTGTTCTTATAGTGCATTAGCGCTTTTTAAGTCTCCACGATGATAAATTTCTGTCTGTCCAGCGGCGCGGGATGCCCAGACAGTTGACCGGGTGTATGAACCGGAACAGACTGAACCAGACGGGATTTCGCACCCAGGACTTTTATCGTATCCTCAGCACAACATATCGTTCACTTAACGTCAACTTCCCGGAAAACAAGTGGAGGGCTAACGTTAAGTTTTGAAAGTCCCTTGGCGCTGGGTGTCCCGCTTTTCGACAGGCTCATTCAGATCGGGCAGGATGCCAACCTGCGCCAGTGTTCATTTTGAGATTCCTCTACAATGATGACTCAGGTCTGCGGTTCAGCAGGCGGCTGTACTCTTTCTTTGCATCCCCTTCAGAAAATTCACCGCACCAGCGTGACACCACCACGGTTGCCACGCTGTTACCGATAGTATTACAGGTAGCGACGGCCATTGACATAAAGCGATAGACGCCAAAGATTAAAGCCAGCCCTTCCACCGGCAGATGTCCAACCGTAGCAACTGTCGCAGCGAATACTACAAAAGTACCGCCGGAGACCGCTGCAGCGCCTTTTGAGGTGACCAGCATTACCGCCAGAATACCTAACTGCTGCTGCCAGCTCAGGTCGATGCCATACGCGTTGGCAATGAACAGCGTGCACATCGACATATAAATGCTGGTACCATCGAGGTTGAAGGCATATCCGGTTGGCAGTATCAATCCCACACTCTGACGGGAGCAACCAAAGCGCTCCAGCTTTTGCAGCAGGCGCGGCAGCGCGCTCTCCGAAGATGCGGTGCCCAGCACGATAAAAATCTCATCTTTGATGTATCTGAGAAATCGCCATAAGCTGAAGCCGGAGAGGCGGCAAATGGCAGCCAGCACGACAAAGATAAAGAAGGCAACGGCAACATAGAACATCAACACCAGATTCAGTAGCGACAGTAATACTGAACTGCCATTGCTGCCGACGGCGTATGCCACCGAACCAAAGGCACCGAACGGTGCGAGACGCATGATCAGGTTGATAAATTCAAAGAAGCATTCGGAGATGCGGCTCATGCCACTTTCTATGGCACTGCGCTTCTCCTGAGTCAGTGCCAGCAGGGCAAAACCAAAGATGATTGAGATAACCAGCACCTGCAATAACTGACCACCGGCAAAGGCACCGATGAAGTTGTCCGGGAAGATGGCATAAATAAACTCCATGGTACTGGACGGTGCGTGGCCTTTTGCCAGCGTCGCGCTTACTGCCGAACTGGCGGCCTCGCTGACGCTACTGCCCATCCCTGCACCAATATTAAGCAGATTAGCCCATCCCAGACCCAGAGCTAACGCCAGTGTTGAGATCAGTTCGAAATAGATCAGCGCACGTACGCCTATTTTGCCGACCTTCTTAATATCACCCGCTGAAGCAATGCCATGTACAACAGTAAAAAAGATGAGCGGTGCAACGGCGGTTTTAATCAGCTTCAGAAAAATGTCGCCGAGGATTTTGAATTTCACCGCAAACTCTGGCATGGCAAAGCCCAGCACAATCCCGAGCATCATGGCGGCGAGCACCTGAAACGTCAGCCCTTTCCAGAACGGTTTAACTGTAGACATGGCATTGTTCTCTTATTGGCAGGTAGGGTACAGGGCAGTCTGGCTGCCCTTGTTGGTATTAGTTTTTATTTTTTGAGGAAGCCTGCAGGGCACGATCCACCATCACCGGCGCCAGACCGGTGTAGTTGCCCGGTTCTGTCAGAGCCTGCAGTTCCGCTTTGCTGAGCCTGGCCGTCACAACCTCATTACCCAGCAGCGCATCCAGAAGTGACATATTCTCGGTATTAGCAACCCGACAGGCGTCATACACCACGTCATGGGCCGTCTGGCGACCCAGCTGTGGTGCCAGTCCCATCATCACTGCTTCGGCGACAATAAGGCCACGAGTCATGTCGAGGTTCCTGCGCATGTTGTCGGGTTTCACTTCCAGCCCGTTTAGCATGAAAACTGCCTGCTCAAGCGCAGCACTGCTCAACATGAAGGATTCGGGAATGGCGACCCACTCTGCCTGCCATGGCCCGGTTGAACGCTCGAAATCCTGAATCATTGCGTCCAGCATCAGGCCAGCATGCTGGCGGACACCTTTGGCTGCGGCATAGATAATTTCGCAGGAGATCGGATTGCGCTTCTGCGGCATGGTACTGCTGGCACCGCGCCCCTTAACGAAGGGTTCATAGGCCTCGCCCAGCTCGCTGGTCATCATCATCATGATATCCAGCGCCACTTTGCCGAGTGAACCAGTCACCAGACCCAGGAAGTTGAGGGTTTCGGCGAAACCGTCCCGCGCCACATGCCATGTGGTCTGCGGTACGCCGAGGTCGAGCTCCTCCATCATTGCCTGCTGTACCTCAAGCCCCTTTTCGCCCAGCGAAGCAAGAGTGCCGGCAGCTCCCGCAAACTGCCCTACTTCAACGCGTGGACGCATCTGAGCAAGCCGCTCGGCGTGACGATCAAACATGCTCAACCAGACGGCACATTTGTAGCCAAAGGTGACAGGCAGAGCATGTTGCAGATGAGTACGCCCCGCCATTGGTGTGTCGCGATGCGCTTTCGCCAGTGTGGTCAGCGCCGCTCTGACGTGCTGAAGATCGGTGGCAACGATATCCAGCGCAGAACGGATCTGTAAAACCACCGCCGTATCCATGATGTCCTGCGTGGTCGCTCCCCAGTGAACATAGCGCCCGGCATCGCCGCAGATTTTTGAGAGCTGCTCAACCAGGGGCAGGATTGGATAGCCGACAATTTCTGTCTGATGTTGCATCTCACTTAGGTCTAACGCTTCATAACGTGATTTTTCAGCAATCTCGACCGCTGCGCTGGGCGGTATAATCCCGCAACGCGCTTCAGCTCTGGCCAGCGCAACTTCCGTTTCGATATAACGTTCAATCAATGCCTTATCTGAGAAGATCGCGCGCATTTTTTCTGTTGCAAACATGTTCCTGAACAACAGGGAATCGTATACGGTGCTAGACATAAAAACTCCTGACAGATATGTACGTACATTTAGTATATGTACGAACATAATTAAGGTTATGCAGGAGCTCAGTCAATTTGATCCTTGAATGGAATGTGAGAAATATGATCTCGGTTAGATATTTAATGGTGGCCAGAAAGCTTTCGGATGCGATTAACGGCGGTGATTATCCGGTGGGTACACTATTGCCGACAGAGCATGAGTTATCTGAAATGTTCCAGGTAAGTCGCAGCACCATCCGGGCAGCGATTGCGCGTCTGCAGCAACAAGGTTTAGTGTCGCGCAAAAAACGCATTGGCACGCGCGTGGAGGCATCTACCTCTCAGAAAGGATACTCCCAGACTTTAGGTTCCATTTCGGATCTGGCCCATCTTGCGAAAACGCAGCAGCGCGAAGTGAAAGAAATCGAGCAATTTGTGGCGGATAAGGCACAGGCTGAGCGCCTTGGACTGGAGCCGGGTGGTAATTATGTCCGTATTTCAAGTATCAGGACAGACAGCGAACATCCCGGAAAACCGGTATGCTGGACGGATGTCTATGTGGCGAAACAGTTTTTATCGGTTGTACCGCTGGCGAAAGAGCGAAAAGAAGTCCTGATAGCCGCCATTATTGAAGCAGAGTTTGGTCTGATTATTACCACCATTGAGCAGCGCGTTCAGGCTGTTCTTATCACCGAAGATCTGGCCAGAGAGCTGAATACCCCGGCCGGTGAGCCAGCACTCGAAATCACACGCATCTATCGCGATCAGGATACCAACATGATGACGATTTCTGTAACCGTTCACCCTAACGAGCGCTTTTCCCTGATGATGAAACTCGAGAGGGATAAAAATTTTTAATTTACATTCGCGCGACTCCATTGCCGCCTGCTTCACTGAAGCTTTTTTCTGACCTGACATGTTCGCAGCAGAACCTGTTTCTCACCCGGTGATTTGCTCGGGCTGAGAGGCAACGTCGTTATCGAAGGGATCTGGCCGGTGATATTGCCTGGCTGTATAGGGAAGGCCAGGAAAAGAGGCTGCACGCGATAAAGTTGCGGGGCTGGATTTATCAGGTATTGTCCTGAGGCTAATGGGCCGGACGGCGGCAACTGCGTCTCAGCCAGTCAATGCCGACATCTATCTCAGCCGCAGCGCGCTGGACCATGGTTTTGATGAACAAGGTCAGCAGCAGTACCGTTGCAGGTGCGTATTACCGATGATTTTCCGACGCTGGATTTGCTGTTAAACCGTTCAGGTTAGCGCCCGGAGCCTGCCGTAAATGGCGATGCACTGCTTCATCTCCTGCTGGCGGTGAACTTCCATGGAATGTGAATTTATCTTGCGCGCGTATCCCGGTGACTGCATCCGAACCTGTCATCGAAGATATCTGTTCGGTACTCTCCCCGGCCCGCGTGCCCGGCTGCATTCAGGTGGCCTAGGCGACTCCGGTCGTAGCACGGTGCAACTTTCCCCCTCAAAACACCACCCTTGAGCTTTCATAACGGGGAGCCGTTAGCGCCGTAAAACGCCTTCTTTCAGGAAGGGCATCGATTCAGAACCGATCGGCCCTCATCTTCCGATCGTGCCAGTAGAAGCCACCTTTTGCTGCGCCATCTCATTCACAAGCAGACAGTCCGATGATCTTTCTCGGTCTTATCAGCGCGATCGACCAAAAATACGAATATTGCCCCGACTGCAGAGATTACACCAATACGTTAAGCCCGTTTAGGTGCTTACATACGGCCTTAAGCTGAGTGATGTTTGCAGGTTTTAATATCGGGTGCTGAAGCTGGCATATTACCGACTTCTGACTGAGCGTTTACTCACGCAGCAGTGGATTCGGGATCATTTCGTATTACAAGCCCTACCGGCTCTGAAAGTGCGTTTGGCGCTTCTGATCCAGAACCGGTTGCAGACAACGGTTGCTTTATGAACATGAGTAGGTAGACTGGTATACATACTTCTTCTGGTGAGACGACTACTATGGCACTTTATTCTGCGGGTGCAGAAACCGCTTATGAAAAGCTACTCAATGCGGCACGCATACTGTTTTACAGCAATGGTATCAATGGCACGGGCATTGATGCCATTGTCAAACGTGCGGGTGTCGCCCGGAAAAGCCTGTACAACAATTTTGCTTCGAAAGACGAGCTGATATCGACGTATCTCAAAGTGCGTCATGAAGAATGGCTTTCCCTGTATAAAAGTCGGTTGCAGATTGCCATGACGCCCCGGGCGCGGGTCCTGTCAGTGTTCCTGGCCTATGAGGACCATGCTGACTGCGCCTACGAAAACGGTTTTCGCGGCTGCGGCCTGCTGAATGCAGCCGCTGAATTGCCCGCGGGTACGCCGGGACGCCAGGCCGTGCGGGAGCATAAGGAGGAGGTCGAAGCGATTATGGCATCACACCTGACGGAGCTGATGAATGGCCACGCTGAAAACGCCCGCCAAATGGCAAGGCATTTTGCTTTTCTGCTGGAAGGCAGCATTTCGCGAGCCGGACTGGAAGGTCATAGCACCTGCGTCATGCAGGCCCGCGGGATTGCCGAGCAGATGATGGAGGCATACCCGTGATTAAATCGGGACAACGCCTGGGGGGCATTGCGGGCGTGCTTGTCGCCGCCATCCTCTGGGGAACGACCGGAACGGCCGCGACTTATGCCCCTGATCTGAGTCCACTGGCGGTGGGCGCGGTAGCGATGGGCATTGGCGGGCTTCTGCAGGCCGTAATGGGTATCAGCCTTATCATTCGCCAGCGTCGGTTGATTTCGCGACACTGGCATTTTCTGATGACCGGCGCGGGCGCCGTGGCAGTTTACCCTCTCGCCTTTTACGCATCCATGCATTATGCCGGCGTTACGGTCGGCACGGTGATTTCCATCGGTTCTGCCCCACTGCTGTCCGCCCTGATTGAGTTTCGCTATGACGGAGTTCGCCTGACAAAGCAGTGGGGCGGCGGCGCAGCTCTGGGTGTTGTCGGCATGGTACTGCTCTGCCTGGCAGAACGCAGCGGGCACGGTTCTGGTGATGACCATGCCATGACGGGTATTTTTCTGGGCTTACTTGCTGGTTTTACCTACGCCCTTTACTCCTGGTCGGCACGAAGATTAATGCAGGCTGGTGTGGCTGCCCGCGCGGCAATGGGAGCAACTTTCGGTGCGGGGGGGCTTCTGCTTATGCCGGTATTGCTGATGACCGGCGCACCGCTTCTGGCGGACGGTCATTATGCCGCCGTCGGTATCTATATGGCGCTTGTACCGATGTTTTTGGGCTACCTCTGCTATGGGTACGGGCTGGCACGCATTCCTGCCAGCATGGCAACCACTATCACGTTGCTGGAACCGGGGGTTGCTGCCCTGCTGGCCGTCCTGATAGTGGGTGAAAGGCTGCCTTTTGGCGGATGGACAGGTGTCAGCCTGATCGTTGCCAGTCTGGGCGTTATCACCGTTCCCGCAGGCAGGTTCTCATTTACTTTGCTCCGGCGTCAGAATAATACGCCTCTCAAATACAAACAGGAGATAAATCATGAAGGATAAAGCGGCATTTGATTCATTTTCGGCTCTTGATATTCGTGCAGGAACAATTATCAGGGTTGAAGAGAGTAAAACGTCAAAACCGACCTGGCGAATGACCATTGATCTGGGACCTGAACTGGGTAGTCGGGTTTCCTGCGGGGCTTATACCAACTATGAAGCCAGTGACCTTGAAGGTATACAGGTGATCTGCATTGTTAATCTGGGCACCATGAAGATGGGACCTGAGAAGTCAGAGGAGCTGGTCGTTGGTGTGTCAGACGGTTCAGGTGGAACCATTCCTCTGACAACAGAAAAGTCCGTCAGGAATGGTGAGTCTGTATTTTGAAATACCGGTGAGCAGTTCCTCACCCACTTGCTGAAGGTACACACAAACGATATCGGCTAACAGCAACGTGTGTCCGGTCGTTTTTTCAAAAATTTATAGCCGACAGTCAACTGACAAAGTCCCGTTTTCGCGGAGACTTAACGGATAGGTGCCAGCGTTCTGTCTGGCACATATCTGACGTGACCCACTATCGCCTTCGTGCTGCTGACTGCAAAGGCGCGCAGATTCTCCACTTTTCGTTGTCTGCTATTTATGACTTGGCCAATTTCAGCTCTGCCTGAAGAATCAAACTCAATACGGCAGGCAGCAGCGTCAGCGTGACGAATGTGGCCACCACAAGCCCCCCAATAATGGCAAATGCCATCGGTCCCCAGAACACCTGGTGGGATATAGGGATCATGCCCAGTATTGCGGCACAGGCAGTCAACAGCATCGGGCGGACCCGATGAAGGGAAGCCCCCATAATGGCCTCATCAGCCGCCATTCCTTTTCTGATGTTTCCGTCGGCCTCAACGATGAGGATCACGGCATTGCGGATGATCATACCCGCCAGTGAGATGATGCCCAGCAGGGCAACGAACCCGATCGGCGTGCCGGTTGGCAGCATGGCCATGACAATCCCCGGCAGCCCAAACGGCGCCATCATTAACGCCAGCAGCATGCGTGAGATGCGCTGAAGCTGAACCAGCATGACCAGGAGCTTGACGGGGAGCACGTTGATCACCGAGCGGTTACCCTTGTCCGACTCCGCGGCGGTGCCCTCCTCGCTGATGCTGTATCCCGGCGGCAACTGCGCCCTTACCCTGTCAACGTGGGGACGTAACCCGGCAGAAACCGCTTCTGCACGCAAGCCGGGGGCAAGATCGGTCTGCACGGTGATGAAGGGCAGCCGCTGGCGCCGCCACATGACAGGATCTTCAAGCCCTGCCTGGATCTGTGCGATTTGGGTCAGGGGAATTTTTGCACCCGATTCAGCTGTCAGAATCAGCGATGAGAGACTGCTCAGGTTGCGCCTGTCTGTGTCACTGGCTCTGAGCACAACCTCAGTCATACGGTTACCGTCTCGCAGAACAGTGACCACACGGCCTGACCAGAGCGTATTGATATACTGCGCAAGGCTTTCTGACGATATACCCGCCGCGCGTGCGGCGGTCTGATTAACGGCGAGCGTGACAACGCGCTCCGGGTCACCCGCCGTCTGGTTCACCTCGCGTGTCAGTGGTGATGAGCCGAGCACCGCAGAGAGCTTTTCGGCCAGCGCCTGCACGCGAGCATAATCCGGGCCGCTGACGCGGTAGCGGACCGGCCACCCCACAGGTGGCCCCAGCTCCAGCGGAGAAACCCGGGTAGTGATGTCGCCGAAATCGCGGGCCAGAATGGTATTCAGCTGCTGCTGCAGCCGCTCGCGTGCCGTGAGGTCTTTTGCCACTACGACCAGCTGGGCAGTATTTTCATCGTCCAGCAGTACGTCCATCGGCAGATAGAAGCGAACGGCACCGGTGCCCACATAAGCAGAGTAGTGGTCGATACAGGTATTACCCCTGAGCGCCGTTTCGAGTCGCTTTACCTGCTGCAGCGTGGCTTCCTGCGACGCGCTGGCGGGCAGCGTCAGGCTTACCAGCAGCTCCGGTCGGTCGGAGGCAGGAAAAAACTCGCCCTGCATAAAGGTGGTGCCGATACCCGCCAGCAACAGGGCAATCAGCGCGGTGGCGATCGTCACCAGCCGGTGGCGGAGGACAGTGCAAAGCAGACGACGGTAGGCCGTGATGAGCCTGCCGGCGCCCGCAGTGGAGCCAGGCAGTCGGGCTGGCAGCAGCCAGGCGCCGGTCAGCGGTGAAAACAGCACTGCGACCACCCATGAGCAGAGTAAGGCAATCATGACCACTGCGAAAAGTGTGTAGCAGTATTCCCCGGCGCTGGAGGCGGCAAAACCGACCGGAATAAAGCCCGCGATCATCACCAGCGTGCCGGTGAGCATGGGAAACGCTGTGGTTTTGAATGCGTACGTCGCCGCCTCCCGGCGTGTGTCTCCCGCTTCAAGGCGTGAGACCATGTTTTCGACCGTGATCATTGCGTCATCTACCAGCAGGCCGAGTGCGATAATCAGCGCGCCGAGCGAGATGCGCTGCAGGCCGATACCGGCAAGATGCATGCCTGTAAACGTCATGGCCAGCACCAGTGGAATCGCGGCGGCCACGACCAGGCCCGCCCGCAGCCCGAGTGAGACAAACGATACGGCGAGCACGATAACGACCGCCTCGATCAGCACGTGTACGAATGATCCCACGGCCTGGCTGACCATGGTGGACTGATCGGCGACGCGTGTCATTTCAATACCATACGGCAGGCGCAGGGCCTCGTCATGCATGCGTGCGCGCAGCGCGTGGCCAAAATCAAGCATGTTTCCGGTAGGTGCCATGGATACCGCCAGCCCGATGGCGGGCTGACCGTTAACCCTGAACAGGGGGGCCGGCGGTTCAGCAGGCTGTCTGGACACCGATGCCACATCCGCCAGCGGCACATAGTGACCGCTGACGTGCAGCGTGATCGCGCGAAGGCTGTCCAGCGCTGAAAACTGACCACTTCACGGAGTATGACTGCGGCCAGAGCGACGGTAAAAAGCGGTGCTGAGTAGTTGATGACGGTCGCGTCAGCAAGAGAAATGTATAAAAGAGACAGGTAGCTGAGATACATACCACCGGTTCCGGCAAGGCCGCGCAGGAAATGGCCCGGAATATTTCGTGTGCGTATCCCCTCAAGCACTCCCCCACTCCGACTGAGCCAGAACAGCAGGGGCAACAGCGCCCCGACAGAACGGAAGAAAATCACTTCGCCAACCGGAACAGCCCCCGCAAGACCTTTAACGCAGGCCAGCATCAGTGTTGAACTCAGCGCCGCTGTCAACGCCAAGATTACTGACCGTTTTTCGCCATTTTCATTGTCCGCTGTTGGTCATTAACGCTGTCCGCTTTCCACCA
>NZ_JASEWO010000366.1:0-1053 GCF_030024295.1 Pantoea sp. Pa-EAmG | reverse complement strand
TGAACAAAGAGATCTTAGCTGTAGTAGAAGCCGTTTCTAACGAAAAAGCCCTGCCACGTGAGAAAATCTTCGAAGCGCTTGAGAGCGCTTTGGCCACTGCGACTAAAAAGAAGTATGAGCAAGAGATCGAAGTGCGCGTCAGCATTGACCGTCGCAGCGGTGATTTCGATACTTTCCGTCGCTGGCAGATTGTGGAAGAAGTAACACAGCCGACTCGTGAAATTACGCTGGATGCGGCCCGCTTTGAAGACGAAGCGTTCAATCTGGGCGAATACGTTGAAGATCAGATCGAATCTGTCACCTTCGACCGTATCACCACCCAAACCGCTAAACAGGTTATCGTGCAGAAAGTCCGTGAAGCTGAGCGCGCGATGGTGGTTGATCAGTTCCGTCAACACGAAGGTGAAATCATCACCGGCGTGGTGAAGAAAGTAAACCGCGACAGCATCTCACTCGATCTGGGCAGCAATGCTGAAGCCGTGATCGGACGCGAAGATATGCTGCCACGTGAAAACTTCCGCCCAGGCGACCGTATTCGCGGCGTGTTGTACGCTGTTCGTCCGGAAGCGCGTGGTGCACAGCTGTTTGTCACCCGTTCTAAGCCAGAAATGCTGATCGAACTGTTCCGCATTGAGGTGCCAGAAATCGGTGAAGAAGTTATCGAGATCAAAGCGGCAGCGCGCGATCCAGGTTCACGCGCTAAAATCGCGGTGAAAACCAACGATAAACGTATTGATCCGGTCGGTGCTTGTGTGGGTATGCGCGGTGCGCGTGTCCAGGCTGTATCAAGCGAGCTGGGTGGCGAGCGTATTGATATCGTGCTGTGGGACGATAACCCGGCACAATTCGTCATTAACGCCATGGCGCCAGCCGATGTGGCGTCAATTGTGGTGGATGAAGACAATCACACCATGGATATCGCTGTTGAAGCCGGTAATCTGGCTCAGGCGATCGGCCGTAACGGCCAAAACGTGCGTCTGGCTTCCCAACTGAGCGGTTGGGAACTGAACGTGATGACCGTCGATGATCTGCAGGCTAAGCATCAGGCTGAAG
>NZ_JASEWO010000161.1:0-9959 GCF_030024295.1 Pantoea sp. Pa-EAmG | reverse complement strand
TTACACGTTGGTGAAATCCCAAACGCTAAGTAAACGATTGAGGCTCACACGACCAATTCGCCCAGCAAGCCCACCCCCTCAGGTAGAGTTACCGGATCACACAGTTTTCCGGGAAAAGAAAGCCTGTGCTGTAACGTGGGGTCGCAAGATTATAGAGAAGTCGAATCTAAAGATCGACTCTTTTTGCGCCCGAAGCGGTGATTTCTGTTTGCCCCTCAGGGCAGGTGCGGCAGGCGAAGATACTCCTCGCTCTGCATCTCCTGCAGGCGCGACAGACAGCGCTGATATTCGAATTTCAGCCGCGTGCCCTGATAGATTTCAAACAGCGAGGTTTCTGCCGCCACCACCAGCTTGACGTGGCGCTCGTAGAACTCATCCACCAGCGCGAGGAACCGCCGCGCCTGGTCTTCCGTTTTGTAAATCATCACCGGCACATCGTACAGCAGCACGCTGTGGAAGCGGCGCGACAGCTCAATGTAATCGTGCTGGCTGCGCCCCTCACCGCATAACGCGAGGAAGTTGATGGCCAGTACGCCTTCGTGAACGCCGAGCGTCGGCAGCTGGCGATGGTTAATCTCCAGCACCGGCGCGTCGCCGCGCGGTTTACCGGACAGCGCGCTGAACATGCGCTCCATCTCCGCGTGCGTTGCGTCGTTAAGCGGGAAATTCCACAGATGGGCCGATGTCAGGGTGCGCAGGCGATAATCAATGCCGGCATCGACATTCATCACATCGCAGTGGCGCTTGATCTGCTCGATAGCCGGCAGAAAACGCGCCCGCTGCAGGCCGTTGCGGTACAGCTCATCCGGCGGAATGTTGGAGGTCGCCACCAGCGTAATGCCGCGGGCAAACAGCGCTTCCATCAGGGTACCAAGCAGCATTGCGTCGGTAATGTCGGAGACAAAAAACTCGTCGAAACAGAGAATATCGGTTTCCGCTTTGAAACGGTCAGCGACAATCAGCAGCGGGTCGCTGTGGCCCTGCAGCTGCGTTAACTCTTCGTGCACGCGCAGCATGAAGCGATGGAAATGCAGACGCAGTTTGCGATCGCCAGGAATAGACTGAAAAAACAGATCCATTACCCAGGTTTTACCGCGTCCGACGCCGCCCCACATATACAGGCCACGCACCGGCGCTTCATGGCTCTCCGGCGCTTTATTCATCAGCTTTGATAAGCGGCCAAACAGCCCTTTAGCTGCCGGCTGCGGCTGCTGCTGGCGGGCAATCAGGCCTTGCTGAATGCGATCTAAACGGGTGATGGCGTCACGTTGTACATCGTCCGGACGAAACTCGCCCTGCGACAGCGCCTGCTCATAGCGCGCAAGCGGAGATGAGGTTTGCATGGTTCTCTCAGAATCCCTGAAAAAGTCCGAATCACGTGTCGGTTGTCGAAAATTAGGCCGCTCTACACTAAGCGATACAGCCCGAGGATTCCACTTCCGATGGATTAACGGGTATAGTGGCTACTATTGAAGTTGAAACAGAAGCAATGCCCTACGAAGCAACGGAAATTACACGGGAGTCATTATGACCTGGGAATACGGGCTGATTGGTTTAGTGATTGGCATTATTGTCGGCGCGGTAGCGATGCGTTTTGGCAACAAAAAGCTGCGTGAGCAGCGCAGCATGCAGTACGAACTGGAAAAATCCAAAGCGGAGCTGGCGGATTACCGCGAAGAGCTCACCAACCACTTTGCGCGCAGCGCAGAGTTGCTGGACAACATGGCGCGCGACTATCGCCAGCTGTATCAGCACATGGCGAAAGGGTCGAATGACCTGCTGCCAAATCTGCCGGGCGAGAAAAACCCGTTTGCTTACCAGCTGACGGAAGCCGAGGCCGATAACGACCAGGCGCCGGTGCAGATCCCGCGCGACTACTCTGAAGGCGCATCGGGCCTGCTGCGCAGCGGCGAACGCACCACCCGCAGTTAATCCTTTTGGGGCACAGCATGGCTGTGCCCTTTTTGTTTTCCGAACGCTTATTACCAATAACTGTCACACTTCTTTTATCCCCCTTTTCGCAGCGAGAGCGTCATAGCAATGAAAAAACCAGCACGACTGTTAAGCGCATTAGCCTTGAGCATTGGGATGAGTCTGGCGGCGACGCCGGGTGCCATGGCCACGTTGCCGGCACAGATTCAGGGACAAGCACTGCCAAGCCTGGCACCGATGCTGGAAAAAGTGCTGCCGGCGGTGGTCAGCGTGCATGTCGAGGGCACCGACAGCGGTCAGCAGGGCCAGGATATTCCCGAGCCGCTGAAGCGCTTCTTTGGCCAGGCGCCCGGGCAGTCTCAGCCACAGCCGTTTGAAGGGCTGGGTTCCGGCGTCATCATCGACGCAGCTAAAGGCTACATTCTGACCAACAATCACGTGGTAAACGGTGCGGATAAAATCAGCGTGCAGCTGAGTGATGGCAACGAATATGACGCAAAGCTGATTGGTCATGACGAGCAAACCGACATCGCGCTGATTCAGGTAGAAGGCGCAAAAAACCTCACGCAGGTGAAAATTGCTGATTCTGACGCGCTGAAAGTGGGTGATTTTGCCGTGGCTATCGGCAACCCGTTCGGCCTCGGTCAGACGGCGACGTCCGGCATTATCTCGGCGCTGGGCCGCAGCGGGCTGAATCTGGAAGGGCTGGAGAACTTTATTCAGACCGATGCCGCCATCAACCGTGGTAACTCTGGCGGCGCGCTGGTGAACCTCAACGGCGAGCTGATCGGCATTAACACCGCCATTCTGGCGTCGAGCGGCGGCAACATTGGTATTGGCTTTGCCATCCCCAGCAACATGGCGATGAACCTGGCGCAGCAGCTGATTCAGTTCGGCGAAGTGAAGCGCGGACAGCTCGGGATCAAAGGGACAGAAATGACCGCCGATATCGCGAAAGCGTTTAACGTCGATGCGCAGCGCGGGGCATTTGTCTCTGAAGTGCTGCCGAAGTCGGCGGCGGAACAGGCGGGCATCAAAGCGGGCGACATCATTACCGCCATTAACGATAAGCCAATCACCAGCTTTGCCGAACTGCGGGTGAAAGTCGGCACCACGCCGCCAGGCCAGCAGGTGAAAATCGGTCTGCTGCGCGATGGCAAACCGCTGACGGTGACCGTAACGCTGGAACAGAGCGCGCAGAGTACCGCCAGCGCCCAGCTGATGTCGCCAGCGCTGCAGGGCGCCACGCTCAGTGACGGCAATACCAAAGCCGGCGATAAAGGGGTCAAAGTCGATACCATCGAAAAAGGCACGCCGGCAGAACAGGTTGGCCTGCAGAAAGACGATGTGATTGTCGGCGTCAACCGTACGCGGGTGCAGAGCCTCGCCGAGATGCGCAAAGTGCTGGAGGGCAAACCGCCGGTACTGGCGCTGAACGTGGTGCGCGGCGACGAGAGTATTTACCTGCTTCTGCGATAATCCTCGCAACGGGCGGACAAGCAGGTGTTTGTCCGCCCTTCTCGTGCTATTCTGCCCTGCGATCAACTCTTGCCTGAAATAACACCATGTTTCTTAAACTTTTACGTTCTGTGGTGATGGGCCTGATCGTGGCGGGTTTACTGCTTGTCGCGATCCCGGCGCTGCGAATGGGCAGCAACGTCACCTTTGATCACGACAGCAGCGCCGATGAAGCGCCCTTCAGTTTCAATCAGGGCGTGCGCCGTGCTGTGCCGGCGGTGGTCAACGTCTATAACCGCAGCGCGCACGGTAACAATAATCGCGGCATTACCACGCTCGGTTCCGGCGTCATCATGAACGCGAAAGGCTACATCCTCACCAACAAACATGTCATCAATAACGCTGACCAGATTATCGTCGCGCTGCAGGACGGACGCTTTTTTGAAGCGACGCTGGTGGGCTCCGACGCCATGACCGATCTGGCGGTGTTAAAAATCAGCGCCTCTAATCTGCCGGTAATCCCGATTAACGCCAAACGTGTCGCGCATATTGGTGATGTGGTGATGGCGATTGGCAACCCGTACAACCTCGGCCAGACGGTCACCCAGGGCATCATCAGCGCCACCGGCCGCATCGGTCTGAGCTCCTCCGGTCGGCAGAACTTCCTGCAAACCGATGCCTCGATCAACCAGGGGAACTCCGGCGGCGCGCTGATTAACTCGCTGGGCGAGCTGATGGGCATCAACACGCTGACCTTCGACAAAAGCAACGACGGCGAAACTCCGGAAGGCATTGGTTTTGCCATTCCGACCGCGCTGGCGACCAAAATTATGGATAAGCTGATTCGTGATGGCCGGGTGATCCGCGGTTATATCGGTATTACCGGGCGCGAGCTGCCGCCGCTGCACGGTCAGGGCAGCAACCTCGATCGGGTGCAGGGCATTATTGTTAGTGAAGTGACGCCGGGCGGTCCGGCGGATCGCGCCGGCATTCAGGCCAATGATGTCCTGCTGCAGGTAAACGGTAAGCCGGCGCTGTCCGCGCAGGAGACCATGGACCAGGTGGCGGAAATCCGCCCTGGATCGGTGATTGATGTGCAGGTGCTGCGCAATGAGCAGAAGATGACGCTGCCGGTTACCATCCAGGAGTTTCCGGAAGCGGCCAATAATACCTCGCCGTAAACGCACCCGGCCGCGGACAGCGCCATCGATGAGCCGCGGCCGGGTGTGCAGAACCGCGGCGTAACTAGCTGCGATCGACCGGGAAAGCGATCACCTCACTGAGCGCATCGGCCTTCAGCGCCAGCATAATCAGGCGATCCACGCCCAGCGCCACGCCGGAACAGGCCGGCATGCCGTGCGCCAGCGCATCCAGCAGGTAAGTATCAATCGGATGCTGCGGCAAACCGCGCGCAGCGCGACGGCGATTATCCTGCTCAAAACGCTGACGCTGTTCACGACTGTCGGTCAGTTCGCGGAAACCGTTGGCCAGCTCCACGCCTTTGTAATAGACCTCAAAACGCTCTGCCACGCGGTGATCTTCGGTACTGATCTCCGCCAGCGCCGCCTGACTGGCCGGGAAGTGATAGACGAAGCACGGCTTATCAAGACCAATTTTCGGTTCCACGCCCAGCATAAACAGCAGCTGCAGTAGCGTGTCGCGATCGTCTTCGCGATTCGCCAGCTCGCCCTCACCCAGCTTTTCCGCCGCTTCGCGCAGCTGCGCCTTGTCCGCCGACAGCGGATCGATCTCCAGATGACGGATAAACGCCTGCTGATACGATAGCGATTCGGCGCTGTCGCACTCCAGCACCTGCTGCAGCAGGTCGTCGACTTCGTTCATCAGCCGATACATGTCGTAGTGCGGCCGATACCACTCCAGCATGGTGAATTCCGGATTATGGTGGCGCCCGGCCTCTTCATTACGGAAGCAGCGCCCCATCTGATAAATCGGGCCGCTGCCCGCCGCCAGCAGGCGCTTCATGTGATATTCCGGACTGGTCATCAGCCACAGATCGCGCCCGTCTGCCGCGCCAGGTCCGACGAAGCGCGTCTGGAATGGCACCAGGTGGATGTCGGTGATCGTCGCCTGGCTCATGGCAGGCGTATCCACTTCCAGTACGCCGCGATCGGCAAAGAAACGCCGGATTTCCGCCAGGATGGCGGCGCGTTTCAACAAATTGGCAATGGGTGCGCTCGGCTGCCAGCTTGCCGTTTCGCTCATGGTGATGACTCCTTATACAGACAAGGGGAGGAAGTCTACCCGTATTGCTGACGGCAAACAACGGCACCGCCGTCGCGGCAGGCAGTTTCAGAAATCACAGGTGCAGGCAGGACAACAGGAGGAAGAGAAAGCCGGTACGAAAGCAGGTTTCGCACCGGTTTTAGTTACTGCGCGCTGCGCTGAATTGCCTGACCGCCCGCTTCAACATCTTCGCCTACGCCACGCGTGGTGTTACAGGCAGAAAGCAGCGAGGAAAGCACCAGTACCGAGAAAATCGCGACAATACTTTTCTTTAACATAGCCATATCCTTGTTGGTTGCAGTAAAAGTACAGCTTTTAAAGCATAGACCGGATACGCCATGATGGCGGTTAAGCTGCTGAAAAAAGACGCGGTGCGGGGAAGAGCGCGGAAATAAAAAAGGCGCATCGATGATGCGCCTGATTTGACGATTATTTTACGCGGGAAACGTATTCGCCAGAGCGGGTGTCCACTTTTACCACTTCGCCAATCTGTACGAACAGTGGCACTTTGATCACAGCGCCGGTAGACAGCGTCGCTGGCTTGCCGCCGGTACCGGCAGTATCACCTTTCAGACCTGGGTCAGTTTCGGTGATTTCAGCTTCGATGAAGTTCGGTGGCTGAACGGCGATCGGTTTATCGTTCCACAGGGTTACGATACACTCGGCGTTGTCCTGCAGCCATTTGGTCACGTCGTCCAGCACCTTGGCTTCAACCTGATACTGTTCGAAGGTTTCAGGGTGCATGAAGTAGAAGAAGTCACCGTCGTTGTAGGAGTACTGCAGCGTCATGTCACGCACGTCTGCGCCTTCGGCGGAGTCGGTAGACTTGAAGGTTTTCTCAACGCGTGAACCGGTCAGCAGACGACGCATTTTAACACGTGCAAACGCCTGGCCTTTACCCGGCTTAACGAATTCACTGGATTCGATGGCATACGGTTCGCCTTCGAACATGATTTTAAGACCGGCACGAAAATCGTTGCTAAGATAAGTCGCCATAAAGGCCCTCTGTAGATATTAACTGGTAATAGCCAAAAAAATGGCACACATTGTAACCCTAAATCCCCCCGTCAGAGAAGATTGGTTGCAGCAACTTGCTGATGTTGTCACCGATCCTGCTGAATTACTGCAACTTTTAGCCCTCGAAAACCACGCGGATCTGGCAGCCGGGAGCGAGGCACGCCGTCTGTTCGCCCTGCGCGTACCGCGCGCCTTTATTCAGCGCATGCAGCGCGGCAATGCGCAGGACCCGCTGCTGCTGCAGGTGCTGACCAGCCGTCAGGAGTTTACCGATGCGCCGGGCTACAGCACCGATCCGCTCGATGAGCAGAGCAGCGTGGTGCCGGGCTTACTGCATAAGTATAGAAACCGCGCGCTGCTGCTGGTCAAGGGCGGCTGCGCGGTGAACTGCCGCTACTGCTTCCGCCGGCATTTCCCCTATCAGGATAATCAGGGCAACAAGCGCAACTGGCAGGCGGCGATTGATTACATTGCCGCCCATCCCGAGCTCGACGAGATCATCTTCTCCGGCGGCGATCCGCTGATGGCGAAAGATCAGGAGCTGGCGTGGCTGATTGGCGCGCTGGAAAACATTCCGCACCTGAAACGCCTGCGCATTCACAGCCGGCTGCCGGTAGTGATCCCGGCGCGCATTACCGAAGGGCTATGCCAGCTGCTGGCGGATACGCGTCTGCAGGTGCTGCTGGTCAGCCACATCAACCACGCGCAGGAGATTGACGAGGCGCTGCGCGAACGCATGCAGAGGCTGAAGCGCGCCGGCGTCACCCTGCTGAACCAGAGCGTGCTGCTGCGCGGCGTTAATGACGATGCGCAGACCCTGGCACAGCTCAGCAATGCGCTGTTTGATGCCGGCATCCTGCCCTACTATTTACATGTGCTGGATAAGGTGCAGGGGGCGGCGCACTTCTTTGTGCCGGATGAGCAGGCGCGCGCGCTGGTGCGGCAGCTGCTGACCATGGTGTCGGGCTATATGGTGCCGAAGCTGGCGCGGGAAATTGGTGGTGAGCCGAGCAAAACGCCGCTGGATCTGCAGCTGCGTCAGGAGTGACGTTCCCTGCCAGCTGCCCGGTGCGCATGAATGCGCACCCTACAGTATTCCTGTGGCGGCACCATCACCGCAGGAGCCATTGATGGCGACCGCGCAGGGACTGAACTCAAAAACAAAAAAGCCGCTCTCGCGGCTTTTTTATTGCTGCTCTGCCATTACGGGCACTTATACACCTGACCCGACATTTTGCTGTCGAGCGGGGCAAAGGCAGACAGCAGGTTCTGCGTCGGGCTGGTGGCACCATAAATTACGTTGCCGCCCATCTCCGCTGCGCGGTTACGCAGGTCGTTGGCCGCACCGCGCAGTGAACTGCCTTCACCGCCTGAACCGGTCAACCAGTTGCTCTGCGAGCCGGTAACATTGCCCAGCAGCTGACATTGGCTGCCTGGCTGTTGATCAACAAAGGTGACACGTTCGCCGGCGGCACTCAGTTGGTTGGAGGTGCTACAGCCCGCCAGCAGTAAGGTACCGACTGCCAGTCCGAGCGAGAGGTTAATCCGCATTATAATCCCCATTTATTATCATCAGTGTCGGGCGGCAGCGTAGCAGAAAAGCGCACATTTTTTCTGAACATTCATTGCCCTAAACCCGCAAAGCCGAAGTATTGCGCCCTTACTTATACCTTGTTCGCCGGCAAAAGAAAAACCCCCGACCGTTTCCGATCGGGGGTTTCTCAACAGCTCAGACGTTCAGGGCAATTACATCATGCCGCCCATGCCGCCCATACCACCCATGCCGCCAGCGCCAGCACCTAAGTCAGGTGCGTCGCCTTTCGGCAGGTCGGTGACCATCGCTTCGGTGGTGATCATCAGACCGGCCACAGAAGACGCGTACTGCAGCGCAGAACGGGTCACTTTGGTTGGATCCAGGATACCGAAGTCGATCATGTTGCCGTACTCTTCGGTCTGCGCGTTGTAACCGTAGTTACCGTCGCCCGCTTTCACGTTGTTAGCAACCACAGATGGCTCTTCACCGGCGTTAGAAACGATCTGACGCAGTGGAGCTTCCATTGCGCGCAGCGCAACTTTGATACCCACGTTCTGATCTTCGTTCTGACCTTTCAGGCCAGATGCTGCGATTTTCGCCGCAACACGCACCAGCGCGACACCACCACCGGCAACCACGCCTTCTTCAACCGCAGCACGGGTAGCGTGCAGGGCATCTTCAACGCGTGCTTTCTTCTCTTTCATCTCAACTTCAGTCGCTGCGCCTACTTTCAGTACGGCTACACCGCCTGCCAGTTTTGCAACGCGCTCCTGCAGTTTCTCTTTGTCGTAGTCAGACGTCGCTTCTTCGATCTGCTGACGGATCTGCGTCACGCGGCCAGAGATTGCGCCCTGATCGCCCACACCATCGATGATGGTGGTGGTGTCTTTGTTGATCACCACGCGTTTTGCCTGACCCAGGTCTTCCAGCGTCGCTTTTTCCAGCTCCATACCGATCTCTTCAGAGATCACGGTACCGCCGGTCAGGATAGCAATATCCTGCAGCATCGCTTTACGACGGTCGCCGAAGCCCGGTGCTTTCACCGCAGCCACTTTCACGATACCGCGCATGGTGTTGACCACCAGCGTAGCCAGCGCTTCGCCTTCCACGTCTTCTGCGATGATCAGCAGTGGTTTGCCGGCTTTCGCCACAGCTTCCAGCACTGGCAGCATTTCGCGGATGTTAGAGATTTTCTTGTCAGCCAGCAGGATGAATGGGCTTTCCAGCTCCACTGCACCGGTTTCTGGCTTGTTGATGAAGTACGGAGACAGGTAGCCACGGTCGAACTGCATACCTTCAACCACGTCCAGCTCGTCCTGCAGGCCGGTACCTTCTTCAACGGTGATCACGCCTTCTTTACCCACTTTGTCCATCGCCTGAGCGATCAGGGTACCGACGCTTTCATCGGAGTTGGCAGAAATGGTACCTACCTGCGCGATAGCGCGGGAATCCTGGCATGGTACAGACAGGGTTTTCAGCTCTTCAACGGCTGCTGCAACGGCTTTATCGATACCGCGCTTCAGATCCATTGGGTTCATGCCCGCCGCGACGGCTTTCAGGCCTTCGTTGACGATAGCCTGTGCCAGAACGGTAGCGGTGGTGGTGCCGTCGCCTGCTGCGTCGTTAGCTTTAGAAGCGACTTCTTTCACCATCTGCGCACCCATGTTCTCGAACTTGTCTTCCAGCTCGATTTCACGTGCCACAGAAACACCATCTTTAGTGATGGTCGGTGCACCAAAAGATTTATCCAGAACCACGTTACGGCCTTTCGGGC